>NZ_JAPCIY010000032.1:0-42663 GCF_027707645.1 Aeromonas sp. QDB30
GTGGTGTGTTTGGAGACAGCCAGTTTACCAGCACCCTGTCTGTCAACTTCCACTTCCCCAAGATCCCGCGAAGAACCCATCTATTTGGGGCGTGAGCAACTGATGACCGGTGCAGCCGATTTGCTGGGGGAGGCTGCCCGCTTTGAAGATCAGGATGTATTTCGCCTGTTGGCGTTACTGCTAGACAAGTTACTGCGGGGAGAGGGGGCAGTCGTCAGCCAAGCTGGATGGACTCACGGTAAGCGTGATGGAACAGCGGGCGCTGGCGGCGCAAGTCACGCAATCAGCTGGGCCATGCCAGCTGGCTGGATGTAGTAGAGGCAGCCCTCTGGTGCTTCTGGCATGGTGACGATTTGGCAAGCGGCGAGATATTGTTCGGTCTATTGCTGGGCCGGGATGGCCGAATGCGGTTGGTCTATGGGCTGTTGATTGGTGCTTTCTACAGAGATGAGCATTGAGGACTCGTTTGGTTTTGTTTGAATTCTACTGCAATGCATTGAAATATAACTACAAATTGAACTTCTGCTGTTTATGGTCACGAACTTCTGCATGTTGTGTTTCACATATGAAACAGCGGACTGGCTTTACTGGTTTTTTTGCGGCCAAAGCGGATGAAGTCCTGACCCTTCAGTTACTCACACGAACAGCGTTGCTATCTGTAGCAATGCCCTCAAATTTCACCATGTCCCAATTGTGTACCAAGCTCACCGGCATTAAAGCCATAAGCCCATGCAAATCAAAGCATTAAAAAAGAGGTATTGCAAAACGTGGAAATAGAACGTGGGCCCGCTGGCCGGGTGCGCTGATGTGCTCATGTTGCTCGAAAGGAGTATCCGATGACGGCGGCGACTGGCGCCTGGGTGGGGGTGCCATGCACCGTAATTGCCTGCATGGTAAACCATCGCGCTGGCAGAGCGAAGTCCGGGGCGTTCGCCTGGCGCTTTAATGGGCAGTGGGCGTTGTCCGTGAGCCTGGTCATCCCATCGGTCCGGCTCAGGGCAGGGGAAAGTGAGGGGTCAGGGTATTGAGGTCCAGCTGGGTGAAGTAGCCGCCCTCCTCGGGATACCAGCCGCCGGTGTCGATGAAGTGGACGTTGCCAAGGCGCACCGGCACCCTCACCGGAGTGTGGCCCACCACCAGGGCGGCGAGATCCGCGACCCCGTCCTCGTCCAGCCGTTCTATACGGCGCCTTGACCAGAGGCAGACGTTCTTGATGGCCCGAAGTCGTCCGCCGCTCACTCCGGCATCGAGTTGGTCCAGCAGCCCCTGCCAGGAGGAGAAGGGGCAATCGGCGTGAAGCAGCCCGACGGGTCCCTGGTTGGTCTGCACCTCGATGGCCAGGGGCAGGCTGCGGTAGTGGACGGCGAACGCCGCCTGCTCGGCAGGGGTCAGCTGCTGAAACCAGCCGCCGCCGTTTCGGATCCAGTTCTCCCGATCGCAGCTCTCGTAACGGCAGACGTAGTCGTCGTGATTGCCGCAGACCGGGTGAAACCAGGGCCTGGCCAACCAGTGGATCACCTCGCTGTACTCGGGCCCGCGATCCGCCAGATCCCCGACGCTGAAGAGACGGTCCCGGGCGGGATCAAAATCCAGGGTGTCGAGGGCATGCTGCAACAGGGCGAAGTGGCCGTGGATGTCGCCGACGGCCAGATCGCGCCCCTGGGCGTTTTGGGGGAAGCGTCTTATCAGGGGGGAGGGGGTCATGGCGTCTCCTGCCTCTATCCCGGACGGGGATGTTTTGTCTGCCTGTACATAAGGTTACAGAAGAAAAGTGGCGAGCGGGCAGGGCCTGGTAAATCATGGGATTGCCCCCGTGAACGTGCGGCGTCACGCGCCGCCTCTGGGGGAGTCACTCCGGGAGGGCGCCTTGTCCGCCCGCTTTCGGAGCCTCTCTTTCTCCACGCTTTTTGACAGGAATCTTGAATGCGGCGTCAGCTGTTGATCTGGATAGGCCCCCTGTGCAGCCTGCTGCTGCTGGGGGCGGCCTTGACCGTCCTCTATCATTTGACCCACCTGTGGCACTGGCACGACATCCGCCAGGCCATCTGGTCACAACCCTTGCCGCAGTTGGGGGGCGCCCTGCTGCTCACCCTGCTCAGCTATGGCTGCCTCTGCTGCTACGATCTGCTGGCCCTGAAGGTGCTGGACAAGCGACTGCCCTGGCAGCAGGTGGGGATGACCTCCTTCATCGCCTACACCTTCTCCAACACCCTGGGCTTTGCGCTGCTCACCGGCTCCTCGGTACGCTACCGGCTCTACTCCTCCCTGGGGCTTGGCACCGGGGAGGTGGCCAGGGTGATCCTCTTTTGCTCCATCACCTTCTTCCTCGGTCTGCTGGGCTGGGGAGGCAGTGCCCTGCTGCTGGGGCAGGGGGCGGCCCTGCTGGTGGACTGGCCCCGCTGGGCGACCGTGTTGTTGCAACTGGCGGGGGGCCTGGCCCTGCTGACGGTGCTGGCATATCTGGTGTGGCCGGGGACAGCCCTGGTCTGGCGCGGGCACCCGCTGTTGCTGCCGCGCATCAGATACCGCCTGCTGCAACTGCTCATCGCCCTGCTCGACTGGATGGCCGCCGCCGCCGTGCTCTATGTGCTGCTGCCATCGGGCAGCGTGCCCTATCCGGTGCTGCTCAGTGCCTTCGTGCTCTCCAGCCTGCTCGGGGTGCTGGCCCATGTGCCGGGGGGCATCGGGGTCTTCGAGGCGAGCATGAGCCTGCTGCTCACCCACTATCTGCCGGTGGACAAGCTGCTCGCCTCCCTGCTTATCTACCGCTGCGCCTACTACTTCCTGCCCTTCCTCTGTGCCCTGCTGCTGTTCGCAGGTCAGGAGCTGCTGCAACAGCGGGCCCGCCTGCACCGGTTGCAAGGAGTGATGATGGCGACCCGGGAGTTTGTGCCCGCCCTGGTGAGCATGGGCACCTTCGCGGCGGGCACCCTGCTGCTCTGCTCCGGGATGATCCCCACCATGAAGGGGCGCATCGAAGCCTTCCTGCAGGTGTTGCCCCTGCACCTGCTGGAGCTCTCCCATGTGCTCGGCAGCGTCAGCGGCGTGTTGCTGCTGTTGCTGGCCCACAGCCTCTACCGCCGTCATGACGGAGCATTCAGGATCACCCAGTGGCTGCTGGGGCTTGGCATGCTGTTCTCCCTGTTCAAGGGGTTTGACTGGGAGTCGGCCCTGCTGCTCGGGGGCTTCTTGCTCATCATCACCCCCTGCCGCCCTCTCTTTTATCGCAAGGGTTCCCTGCTTCACGCCCGGTTCACCCCTTCCTGGCTGATGTCGGTGGGAGCCGTGCTGCTGGGGGCCTTGTGGTTGCTGCTCTTCTCCTACCGCCATGTGGAGTACGACCCTTCCCTCTGGCTGCACGTCTCGGCCCACGGACCCGGGGCCGCCTCCCGCGCCCTGCGCGCCATGGGGAGCGTCATCGGCGTGCTGGCGGTGGTCGGGGTGGCCCATCTGCTGGCCCCCTTGCGCCTGGCCGCCGGCAAGCCGGATGCCGAGGCGCTCTCCCGTGCCCATGGGCTGGTGATGCGGGCAGGGGGAGGCCACGGCTACCTGGCCCAGCTCGGGGACAAGTCCCTGCTGTTCCACCCCAGCGGCGAGGCCTTCCTCATGTACGGGGCCGAGGGCAGCAGCTGGATAGTGATGGGGGATCCCGTCGGTCAGCCCTCCCTCGTGGAGGAGCTGCTCTGGCAGTTTCGCGAGCGCTGTGACGAGCACGACGTCAGCCCGGTCTTCTACCAGGTGTCGGCCCGCTATCTCCCTGTCTATCTGGATCTCGGGCTCATCCCCTTCAAGCTGGGGGAGGAGGCCATCGTGGATCTGCCGAGCTTCGATCTCGCCGGCAGTCGCCTGCGCAACCTGCGCCAGAGCCACGCCAAGGGCAAGCGGGAAGGGCTGCGCTTCGAGGTGGTGGTCCCCGGTGAGATTGCCCCCCTGCTGCCCGAGTTGAAGGGGATCTCCGACAGCTGGCTGCACAGCAAGCAGGGCAGGGAGAAGGGCTTCTCCGTGGGCAGTTTCGATCCCGCCTACCTCACCCTCAACCCGATGGCGCTGGTGCGGCGTGAGGGGCAGATCGTCGGGTTTGCCAACCTCTGGACCAGCGACAACAAGGAGAGCCTCTCCATCGATCTGATGCGCTACAGCCTGGACACGGGGGCGGCGCCTGTCATGGATTTCCTGTTTGTCGAGCTCCTGCTGTGGGGCAAGCAGGAGGGGTATGCCAGCTTCAACCTGGGGATGGCACCCATGTCGGGCTTCAACGACAACCCCCTCGGCGGTTACTGGGCCCGCCTCGGCAACACCCTGTTCACCTGGGGCAGCCGTTTCTACAACTTCCAGGGATTGCGGCGTTACAAGGAGAAGTTCGGCCCAAGGTGGGAGCCCCGCTACCTGCTCTGTACCGGTCATCTGGTGCTGCCCCGCACCTTGACCCATCTCGTCTCCCTCATCAGTCGCGGCCCCTTCGGGCTCATGAAGAAATAGGAGTTGGCCCATGAGAGCCATGTTGTTGCTGTTGATTTGCTGTTTCGTCTCTTCGTTCACCTTGCCGGCAGTGGCCGCCCAGCCGGGGCGGGTCGGCGCGGATCTGGGGCTGGTGGAGTTGCCGGTGGCGCAAGCCTCGTCTGCCCCCATGGTGGTCTTCATGAGCGGGGATGGCGGCTGGGCGGCGCTGGACAAGGGGCTCAGCGCCCAGTTGCAGGCCCACGGCATGCCGGTGGTGGGTTGGAGCTCGCTCTCCTATTACTGGAAGAAGAAGACGCCGGAGCAGGCGACGGCGGATCTGGTGCGCATCCTCACCGAGTACCAGTCCCGTTGGGGGCGCCAGCGCTGGTTGCTGGTGGGTTTCTCCTTTGGTGCCGAGATAGTGCCCTTCGTCATCAATCGTCTGCCGCCAGCCTATCGCGACAGCCTGGCGGGGGCCGTGATGCTCTCCCCCTCGACGGCGTCGGATTTCGAGATCCATGTCAGCGACATGGTGGTGCACGACAAGGGGGGCCGCTATCCCACCCTGCCGGAGGTGACACGGATCCAGACTCTGCCGCTGCTCTGCGTGCAGGGAGCGGAGGACGACTCCCCGGTCAAACTCTGTCCGCGCTTGCAGCAGCCGAACGTGACGACGGTGACCCTGCCGGGCTCCCACCACTTCGACGACAACTACCAGACCCTGTATCAGGAGATTGCCGGGCACCTGGGCCTGGCCCAATAACGGCGAGAGGCCGGGAAAACGACACAGGGCGGCCAATGGCCGCCCTGTTGCCGTGGCCCCTTGCAACTGTCCAGGGGGCCGGCATGCCGGGATCAGAGCAGATCTTCGAGCTGGTACTTCTTGAGCAGGGTGTTGAAGGTGCCGTCTGCCTTGACGCTCTCGATGGCGGCATCGAAGCGGGCCTTGAGCTTGTCATCGTGCTTGCGAAGGGCCACCGCCACCCCTTCTCCCAGGATCTTGTCCTGGGTGCCGTTGAACTGGGGACCGACGAAGGCGAACTGCTTGCCCATCTCCTTGTCGAGGAAGCCCACCTTCAACTGCACCATGTTGCCGAAGGTGTAGTCGGCGCGGCCGGACTGCAGATCCAGCATGGGGGACTGGGCATTGACGTAGCGCTTGATCTTGGCCACCTCACCGTAGCGGGCGGTGATGAAGTTGTCCTGGGGGGTGCCCTCCTGCACCGCGATCACCTTGCCCTTGAAGTGGGCCGGATCGTCTGCAAAGTCGGCGGCCTTGTCGCTGCGCCCCACGAAGCGGTTCTGCATCATGTAGTAGACCTGGCTGAAGTCCACTTTCTGGCGCCGCTCGTCCGTGATGTTCATGGAGGACATGATGGCGTCGTACTTGCGCACCTGCAGGCCGGGCAGCAGGGCATCCCAGGGCTGGTTGATCACCTCGCACTCGGTCTTCATGGCCGCGCACAGGGCATAGGCGAGATCGACCTCGAAGCCGCCGAGCTTGCCGCTGCTGTCGACCATTTCGAAGGGGGGATAGGTGGCATCGGTGGCGATCACCAGGGGTTTGGCGGCGGCCTGGCCGGCGGTGGCCAGGGCCATCAGCATCATCAGTGTGTTGAGTTTCATGGTCAGTCCCTTGAAGTGTGGTGTCATTCCTAGCGTGCTAAAGGGTGCCGGCCTCAAGGGCCGACGGCTATCTTGCGATGGGTGAGGGCCGGCAACTGGCTGCGCACCGTGCGCTGTGCTGCCAGATCCAGGGTGGCGATGGCCATGCCCTGACCCTCCTCTACCTGGGCCAGTATCCGGCCCCAGGGATCGATGATCATGCTGTGGCCGAAGGTGCGCCGCCCACCGGGGTGGTGCCCCCCCTGGGCACTGGCAAACACGAAGGCCAGGTTTTCCACCGCCCGGGCCCGCAGCAGCAGCGCCCAGTGCGCGAGCCCGGTGGTGTGGGTGAAGGCCGCGGGCAGGGCGATGAAATCGGGGGCGGGCCCCAGGCGAAACAGCTCCGGGAAGCGCAGGTCGTAGCAGATCCCGAGGCGCAGCACGCCCCAGGGCAGGGGATGGCTCACCACCTCCCGGCCCGGGGTCATGGTCGCGGCCTCGTCATACTGCTCCTGCCCGGTGCAAAAGCCAAACAGGTGCAGCTTGTCGTAGCGGCTTGCGAGCTGCCCTTGGGGGTCGATGAGCAGGCTGCTGTTGTGCATCTTGCCGGGCTCGTGGCTGGCAAGCGGCAATGTGCCGGCCAGGATCCAGACGCCGAGCTCCCGGGCCAGCCCCTGTACCCAGGCAAGCAGGGGGTGATCGTCAACGGGGGCGGCCAGGGCCACCCGCGCCCGCTCATCGACCGGCATCAGGTAGAAATATTCGGGCAGCAGGGCCAGCTCGGCCCCCTCGGCCGCGGCCTGACGCAGCAGCGCCTCGGCCTGGGCCAGGTTGTGGTCAAGGTCATCCCCAGAGACCATCTGGAGGACGGCAACGCGCAGTGAATTCATGGTGCCCCCTAGACGGTGCACAGGCGCTCGGCGCCCGCCAGCAGGGTGTCGTCATCCTTGGAGAAGGAGAGGCGGATGACCCGCTGATCCGTGCCGTCGTGATAGAAGGCGGAGACCGGAATGGTGGCGACCCCGTGATCGCGGATGAGCCGCTGCACGAAGAGGCTGTCCGGCTCGTCGCTTACCCGCTCGTAGCTCGCCAGCATGAAGAAGCTGCCCGCCGAGGGGAGCAGGGTCAGGCGCGAATCTGCCAGGGCCGAGGCGAGCAGGTCACGCTTGCGCTGGTAGAAGGCTGCCAGCCCCTGATAGTGGGCCGGTTGCTGCAACAGGTGGGCGAAGCCGTACTGCATGGGGGTGTCGGCGGCGAACATGGCGAACTGGTGCACCTTGCGGATCTCCTCCATCAGGGGACGGGGAGCCACGCAGTAGCCCACCCGCCAGCCGGTGACGTGGAAGGTCTTGCCGAAGGAGAAGACGGCGACGGAGCGCTCCACCAGCTCCGGATAGCGGATGACGCTCTGGTGCAGGGCGCCGTCGAACACCACGTGCTCGTACACCTCGTCCGAGAGGATCAGGATGTCGGTGCCGCGCACCAGGCGGGCGAGGCGCTCCTGATCCCCTGCCTGCCAGACGGTGCCGGTGGGGTTGTGGGGGGTGTTGAGCACTATCATGCGGGTGCGGGGGGTGATGCGGGCGGCCACCTCGTCCCAGGGAATGGCGAAATCCGGCGCCTTGAGGGCGATCACCACAGGGGTGGCTCCCTGCAACTGGATCATGGGGCGGTAGCTGTCAAACGCCGGCTCGAACATGATCACCTCGTCGCCGGGGTGAACCAGGGCGGTGATGGCGCAGAACAGGGCTTCGCTGGCGCTGGCGGTGATGGTGATTTCCTCGCCCGCGTCATAGTGATGGCCGTAGCTGGCTGCAATCTTGGCCGCCAGTTGTTCGCGCAGGGCAGGCAGCCCCGTCATGGGGGCGTACTGGTTTTCACCGGCCAGCATGGCCTCGTGGGTCACCCGGATGAGCTCGGGATCGCAGGGGAAGCTCGGCGCCCCCTGGGAGAGGTTGATGCTGGGGTGGCGGGCGGCCAGATCCCCGATCACGGTGAAGATGGTGGTGCCCACCTGGGGCAGTTTGCTGGAAACCTGGGGGATGGACATGGGGCCGTCACCTGCGTGTGTGAAAGAGGTCCCTTTTTAGCCCCCCCAAGGCTTGCCGGACAACGGATTATTCGGCATGGTATGCATGAGTTTTTCTCAAGCATGGAGGCTTGTCATGTTGTCCACCCAGCCGCGTACTCAGTTGCCTCTCTATGGTCTGCAGGTCTTCGAGTGTTCTGCCCGCCACCTGAGTTTTACCCTGGCTGCCGACGAGCTGTGCGTGAGCCAGGGGGCGGTGAGCAAGCAGATCGCCCAGCTGGAGGCGCGCCTGGGCCACCTGCTGTTCGTGCGCGGCACCCGTTGTCTCACCTTGACCCCCGCCGCCGAGCGGCTGCTGCCTTTCGTTCGTGAAGGGCTGGCCCGCATGGGGGAGGGGCTCAGCGCCTTGCAGACCCTGCCCCACGAACAGGCGATCAGCATCAAGGTGCCCTCCTGCGCCAGCCGCTGGCTGCTGCGGCGGTTGCAGGCGTTCGAGGGGGAGGCGGTGGAGGTGCGTGGCAGCCATAGCCATGGCATCGACTTCTCCCGGGAGCCCTTCGATCTCGCCATCGTCTACCAGCCCTGCCTGGGGCGCTATCCCCACAGCCAGCCCCTGTTTCGGGAACGGCTGACCCCGGTCTGCGCCCCGGCGTTTGCTGCCAAGCATCGTCTGTTCGAGCGCGACCTGAACGAGCTGCCCCTGCTGCCTCTCATCCATGCCAGCGCCGATAGGCGGGACTGGCGCAACTGGTTCGCCGCCTTCCTCGACATCCCCTGGCAGCCCCAGGGGGGGCAGCTGTTCGATACCCTGGACTTGGCGATGAATGCCGCCTTGCAGGGGTTTGGCCTCTCTCTCGGGGATCCCACCATAGTGGCCGAGGAGCTGGAGAGCGGCGCCCTGGTCGCTCCCTTTGCCCCCGTGCTGGAGACGGATCACGAATACGCCCTGATCGCCCGGCCCGACAGCCAGCGCCACGGGGTGCAGCGAGTCTGTCACTGGCTGCTGGAGGGGGAGGGTCATCCCTGAGGGACGCGAAATGAAACAGCCCCGCGGGCGGGGCTGTTGTCAGGTGAATACCATCTCCATACAGTCATGGTGATGGCCGCTGGCCGATTAAAGGGTCACTGGCAGATCTTGTAGTAGACCTCGTTCCAGCGCAGTTGCTCCTTGAGCGCGGGGATGCGGGTGTGCTCGTCGATGACCACAAACTCGATACCCATGATGTCGGCGAAGGTGCGCAGCTGCTCGATGTCCACCGCCTGGGTGAACACCGAGTGGTGGGCGGCGCCCGCCAGGATCCAGGCCTCGGCGCTGGTCTGCAGGTCCGGCAGGGGTTTCCACAGGGCGCTGGCCACCGGGAGTTTCGGCATGGCCTCTGGCAGGTCCACCACTTCCAGCTGATTGACCACCAGGCGGAAGCGGTTGCCGAGATCGATGAGGCTGGCGTTGACCGCCTTGCCCGCCGGGGCCGCGAACAGCAGGCGGGCCGGATCGGCTTTCTTGCCTATGCCTAAGTGCTGGGCGTCCAGCACGGGTTTGCCTGCGGCGATGGAGGGGCAGACCTCCAGCATGTGGGCCCCCAGCACCAGGTTGTTGCCCGCTTCCAGATGGTAGGTGTAGTCCTCCATGAAGGAGGCACCCCCCGCAAGGCCATATCCCATCACTTTCAGGGTGCGCAAGAGGGCCGCTGTCTTCCAGTCCCCTTCTGCCCCAAATCCGAAGCCTTGCTCCATCAGACGCTGGCAGGCGAGGCCCGGCAGCTGGTGCAGACCATAGAGATCTTCGAAGGTGGTGGTGAAAGCGCCAAAGCCGCCGTCGGTGAGGAACTTCTTCATCCCCAGCTCCTGGCGCGCCGCCTCGTACAAGGAGGCACGCAGCGGCCCACCCGCCAGCACCGCCTCGGTCAGGGTGTAGGTCGCTTCATATTCGGCCAGCAGCGCCTCGATGTCGCTCTCGGGCACGGCATCGATCACCTTGACCAGATCGCCGACCGGGTGGTAGTTCACCTGATAGCCGAACTGGATCTGGGCCTCAATCTTGTCGCCCTCGGTGACCGCCACGTTGCGCATGTTGTCGCCAAAACGGGCGATCTTGAGGTGGCGGCTGTCGTGGATGGCGGCGGCGATGCGCATCCAGTTGCCAATCTTCTGTCTGGCCTCTTCATCTTGCCAGTGACCCACCACCACGGTGCGCGGCAGCCGCAGGCGGGCCCCCATGAAGCCGAACTCGCGCCCGCCGTGGGCGGTCTGGTTCAGGTTCATGAAGTCCATGTCGATCTCGCTCCAGGGGAGATCCCGGTTGAACTGGGTGTGAAATTGCAGCAGGGGCTTTTGCAACTGGCTCAGCGCCGGGATCCACATCTTGGCGGGGGAGAAGGTGTGCATCCACACCATGAGCCCGGCGCAGCGCTCGTCGTGGTTGGCATCCCGGGCCACCGCGCTGATTTCATCCAGGGTGGTACCGGTGGGTTTGAGCACTATCTTGAGGGGCAGGTTCGCCCCCTCGTTGAGCTGGCTGGCGATGGTGTGGGCGTGATCGGCCACCTGCTTCAATGTGGTGGCGCCATACAGGTGCTGGCTGCCGACCAGGAACCACACTTCCAGCTGTTTCATCAATTCCATGAGTTTGTCCTCTTTTAGGCTTTTGTCTGGCCGTAATAGGCGTGTTTGCCATGCTTGCGCTGGTAGTGCTTCTCCAGCAGGTAATCGGGCAGGGGGCGGGCCCCCGGGTTGATCTGGCCGGTGAGCCAGGCCATGCGGGCCACCTCTTCCAGCACCACGGCGTTGTGCACTGCATCCTCGGCGCTCTTGCCCCAGCTGAAGGGGCCGTGGTTGGCCACCAGCACCCCCGGCATGGTGAGGATGGGGGTCTGCTTGAGGGTTTCGACGATGAGATGACCGGTCAGCCCCTCGTAATCCTCCTCCACTTCGCCCGGGGTGAGCAGGCGGGAGCAGGGGATCTCGCCGTGGAAGTAGTCGGCCTGGGTGGTGCCGAAAATGGGGATGGGACGCCCCGCCTGGGCCCAGGCGGTGGCATGGGTGGAGTGGGTGTGCACCACGCCGCCAAGCTCCGGATAGGCGCGATAGAGCACCAGGTGGGTGGCGGTGTCGGAGGAGGGGCGCAAGGCGCCCTCCACCTGCTTGCCCGCCAGATCCAGCACCACCATGTCCTCGACCCGCATCCGCTCGTAGCTGACGCCGCTTGGCTTTATCACCACCAGATTGCGCTCTCGGTCGATGCCGCTCACGTTGCCCCAGGTGAAGGTCACCAGGCCATGGCGCGGCAGATCCAGATTGGCGGCGAGCACCTGCTCCTTGAGGATCTTGAAGTTCATGCCGGCACCCCCCGGTTGTAGAGCGGTTCGGCGGCGGCGCCCCAGGCGAGGTAGCGCTGGTAGAGGCGCTCGTATTCGGCGACCCGCTCGGGGTGTGGCTGGTGGGTGCGCTCCACGGCGCTCGCCATGTGGTGCTGGGCCTTGGCCACATCGGGATGGATCCCGGCCGCCACGGCGGCAAAGATGGCCGCCCCCAGGGCGCAGCACTGATCCGAGGCCACCACCTGGATAGGCCTGTTCATCACGTCGGCGCAGGTCTGCATCACTGTGGTGGACTTGCGGGCGATGCCGCCAAGGGCGATCACCTGCTCCACCGGCACCTGCTGACTGGTCATGCACTCCATGATGCTACGGGCGCCGAAGGCGGTGGAGGCCACCAGGGCGCCGAAGAGATCGGGGGCATCGGTGCCGAGGTTGATCCCCGTGAGGGTGCCCTGCAGGCGCTGGTTGGCATAGGGGGTACGCCGGCCGTTGAACCAGTCGAGCACCACCGGCAGGTGCGCCAGGTCGCGCTGCTGATCCCAGGCGGCGGCAAGGCTGGGTAACAGGGCCTGCTTGTGGCGCTCGATGGCGGTGCGAAGCTCCGGATACTGGGCGGCGAGGCTGTCCAGGGGCCAGCCGAGCTGGCGCTGATACCAGGCATAGATGTCACCGAACGCGGACTGTCCCGCCTCCAGCCCCACCATGCCCGGCACCACGCTGCCATCCACCTGGCCGCAGATCCCGGCAATGGCCCGATCACCGATGGTGGCCTCGTCGGCGATCAGGATGTCGCAGGTGGAGGTGCCGATCACCTTGACCAGGGCATTGTTGCCGGCCCCGGCTCCCACCGCCCCCATGTGGCAGTCAAAGGCGCCGCCGGCAATCACCACCTCGCAGGAGAGGTGCAGCCGCTCCGCCCACTCCGGGGTCAGGGTGCCGACCGGGAGATCGGCGGTCCAGCTGTCGGTAAAGAGGGGGAAGTCGAGATCCTCCGTCAGCAGGGGATCCAGGGCATTGAGGAAGTCGGCGGGGGGCAGGCCGCCCCAGCTCGGGTGCCAGAGGGACTTGTGGCCGGCGGCACAGCGCCCGCGCTTGAGGGTGGCCGGGGCCTGGGTGCCGCTCAGGACGGCGGGTACCCAGTCACACAGCTCGACCCAGTTGCAGGCGGCGGCGCGCACGGCGGCATCGGCGCGGGAGACGTGCAGGATCTTGGCCCAGAACCACTCGGAGGAGTAGATGCCGCCGATGTAGCGGCTGTAGTCGGGGAACTGGCCGCCGTGGCACAGGGCGGTGATGGCCTCCGCCTCCTCGATGGCGGTGTGATCCTTCCACAGCACGAACATGGCGTTGGGGTTGTCGGCAAACTCCGGACGCAGGGCCAGCACGCGCCCCTCTCTGTCGATGGGGGCGGGGGTGGAGCCGGTGCTGTCCACCCCGATGCCGCGCACGGCGGTGCGCTGACTCGGCGTGAGCTGGCTCACCACCGCCACCACCGCCTGCTCCATGGACTCCAGATAGTCGAGGGGGTGGTGGCGGAACTGGTTGTTGACCGGTTGGCAGTAGTGGCCTGCCTGCCAGCGCGGGTAATAGACGACATGGGTCGCCAGCTCGGCGCCGTCCTGGCAGCGCACGGCGAGTGCCCTGACCGAGTCGCTGCCGAAATCGAGTCCGATGACGATGTGCTCAGACATAAGTGCTCCTGACCATCAATGAGGGGTGACTGGGGGGAACCATAGGAGATGGGCAGGAGGGGCGGTTAGCCATTGGCTGCTGGAAATATGGATTTTAACGCTGTCAGTGCGACAGGGTGACGGCTCTCTAAAATTCAATATGTAACTAAATTGCTAATTATATAGACGAAATGGCTGCAATCTCATGGCGTGATCCTGCTCTCCATTTTTAATTGTGAAAACGATTACAACTTGGTTCGCTCAACCAGCAACAACAATAACGTCCTGTTTAAGCATGTTTTTATATGGCTGTGACTTGATGGACTCAAGGAGCAGCACTGCGTGGATACATGGATTGATAGAACCGTTGGAGACATTCGCATGAACAAAATCGTTAAAGGCATGATCGCGATGGGGTTCGCCCTTGGTATGGCAAATTCTGCTTTCTCGGCCGAAGCGCTGAAGCTGGGCTACCTGGTCAAGCAGCCCGAGGAGCCCTGGTTCCAGACCGAGTGGAACTTCGCCGACAAGGCGGGCAAGGATCTGGGCTTCGAGGTGATCAAGATAGCCGTCCCCGACGGGGAGAAGACCCTCAATGCCATCGACAGTCTGGCGGCGAATGGCGCCAAGGGCTTCGTCATCTGTACCCCGGATCCCAAACTCGGTGCCGCCATCATGGCCAAGGCCAACAGCATGGATCTGAAGGTCATCACGGTGGATGACCAGTTCGTCAACGCCAAGGGCCAGCCCATGGAGCAGGTGCCGCTGGTGATGATGGCCGCCACCAAGATTGGCGAGCGTCAGGGGCAGGAGCTCTACAAGGAGATGCAAAAACGCCAGTGGGACGTGAAAGCGACCGGGGTGCTGGCCATCACCGCCGACGAGCTCGACACCGCCCGTCGCCGGGTCGAGGGCTCCTTGAGCGCGCTCAAGGCCGCCGGTTTCCCCGAGGGCCAGATCTTCCGCGCGCCCACCAAGAGCAATGACATTCCGGGGGCGCTGGATGCCGCCAACTCCATGCTGGTGCAACACCCCGAGGTCAAGAACTGGCTCATCGTCGGCATGAATGACAACACGGTGCTCGGCGGCGTGCGCGCCACCGAAGGGCAGGGCTTCAAGGCGGAGAACGTCATCGGTATCGGCATCAACGGGGTGGATGCGGTGAACGAGCTCTCCAAGTCCAGCGCCACCGGCTTCCTCGGCTCCCTGCTGCCCAGCCCGGACGTACACGGCTACAAGAGCATCCAGATGCTCCATGACTGGGTCGTCAACGGCGCCGAGCCTGCCAAGTTCACCGAGGTGACCGACGTGGTGCTCATCACCCGCGACAACTTCAAGGCCGAGCTGCAAAAGAAAGGGCTGTGATCCCCATCCCTTGATACCCATGCCGGCATGGCGGAGTGCGCCGTGCCGGCTGGCTGGAGTCATCTCATGAATCAAGTTCCATATCTGGAGTTTTGCGGCATCAGCAAGGAGTTTCCCGGCGTCAAGGCGCTGCAGAACGTCTCCTTCGCCTGCCAGCAGGGCACGGTACACGCGCTGATGGGAGAGAACGGGGCCGGCAAGTCCACCCTGCTCAAGATCCTGAGCGGTTTTCAGGCGCCCACCCGCGGGGTGGTGAAGCTGGCGGGTCAGGAGAAAGTGTTCCAAAACACGGTCGATGCCCTTGAGAGCGGGATTGCCATCATCTATCAGGAGCTGCACCTGGTCCCTGAAATGAGCGTGGCGGAGAACATCTACCTGGGGCAGTTGCCGACCCGGCGCGGCGTCATCGATCGGGAGAAGCTCTATCAGGATGCAGCCAGGCAGCTGGCGCGCCTCGGGATGGACGTCTCCCCCGAGACGCCGCTCAAGTACCTGTCCCTGGGTCAGTGGCAGATGGTGGAGATCGCCAAGGCCCTGACCCGGGACGCCAGCGTCATCGCCTTCGACGAGCCGACCAGCAGCCTGTCGTCCCGCGAGATTGAGCAGCTATTTCGGGTCATCCGCCAGTTGCGGGACGAGGGCAAGGTCATTCTCTACGTCTCCCACCGCATGGATGAGATCTTCGCCCTGTGCGATGCCATCACGGTGTTCAAGGATGGCCAGTTCGTGCGCACCTTCGCTTCCATGGCCGAGGTGGACCGGGATCTGCTGGTGAAGACCATGGTGGGGCGCGAGCTGACCGACATCTATGGCTACAGCCCAAGGCCGCTCGGCGAGGCGGGCCTCAAGGTGGAGCACCTGATGGGGCCCGGCCTCAAGGCGCCGGTGTCGCTCGAGGTAAAGAGAGGGGAGATCCTCGGCATCTTCGGGCTGGTGGGGGCCGGGCGCAGCGAGCTGATGAAGCTTATCTTCGGCGCCGAGACACCTCGAGGGGGCGAGATAGCGGTGTTTGGCAAACAGGTGGTCATTCAGAGCCCCATCGACGCCATTCGCAGCGGCATCATGCTCTGCACCGAAGACAGGAAGGCGCTCGGCATCATCCCCATCCATTCGGTGCAGGAGAACATCAACATCAGCGCCCGCCGCCACCACGCGTGGGGAGGCTTCTGGATCAACCAGAAGTGGGAGGACGAGAACGCGAGGCTGCGGATCCGCGACATGCGGGTCAAGACCCCGTCTCCCCAGCAGGCCATCATGAACCTCTCCGGCGGCAACCAGCAGAAGGCCATTCTGGGGCGCTGGCTGTCGGAAGACATGAAAGTGATCCTGCTCGATGAACCGACCCGGGGCATCGACGTCGGGGCGAAGAACGAGATTTACAACGTGATTTACGATCTGGCCAAGGTGGGCATCGCCGTGGTGGTGGTCTCGAGCGAGCTGCCGGAGGTGCTGGGCATCGCGGACCGGATCCTGGTCATGCGGGAGGGGGAGATCGCCGGCGAGCTTTCCCACGACGAGGCCAACGAGGTCAAGGCGCTCAATCTGGCCATGCCGGCCCGTTGATCTGCTGACCGCAACGAGATAGCACCCGGAATTTTCAGGAGAAATACCATGACAACAACGACCTCGGTCGGCCAAGCCGCCAACGACACCGCGGCGAGCGGTACCTGCCTGCAACTGACCCGCATCTGGGATCAGTACGGCATGCTGGTGATCTTCGCCATCCTGTTCCTGCTCGCCTGCGTGCTGGTCCCCAACTTCGCCAGCCTGATCAACATGCGGGGGCTCGGGCTTGCCGTCTCCATGTCGGGCATGGTGGCCTGCGGCATGCTGTTCTGCCTCGCCTCCGGCGAGTTCGACATGTCGGTGGGCTCCGTGGTGGCCTGCTCCGGGGTTGCCTGCGCGGTGGGCATCAACGCCACCGAGAGCATCCCCCTCGGCATTCTGGCCGGTCTCTCGGTGGGCCTTGTCTTTGGCCTCATCAACGGCATCGTCGTGGCCAAATTCAAGATCAACGCCCTCATCACCACCCTTGCCACCATGCAGATGGCGCGTGGGGTGGGCTACATCATCTCCGACGGCAAGGCAGTGGGCATCGTGGAGGAGGGCTTCTTCGAGCTTGGCAACTCCGCCCTGTTCGGCATCCCGACGCCCATCTGGCTGACGGCTGACGGCTGTCTGCTTCGTGCTGTTCGGGCTGCTGCTCAACAAGACCACCTTCGGGCGCAATACCCTGGCCATGGGGGGTAACGAGGAGGCGGCACGTTTGGCCGGGGTCAACGTGGTGCGCACCAAGATCATCATCTTCACCATGACCGGGCTCATCGCCTCGCTCGCCGGCATCATCCTCGCATCCCGCATGACCTCGGGTCAGCCCATGACCTCCATCGGCTTCGAGCTGGTGGTGATCTCCGCCTGCGTGCTGGGTGGGGTCTCCATGAAGGGGGGGATCGGCAAGATCTCCTACATCATCGCCGGGGTGCTGATCCTGGGGCTGATGGAGAACGCCATGAACCTGCTCAACATCTCCCCGTTTGCCCAGTACGTGGTGCGTGGCCTCATCCTGCTCGCCGCCGTGCTGTTCGACCGCTACAAGCAGGTGCGCAAAGCCCGTATCTGAGCGATGTGTTTCCTCGTCACCGGGCCGGCCTCGCGTCGGCCCGGTGTTTTCCCCGGCAAGCTGTGAGCCAGTTCAACAATTTCACAACGAACAGCTTGCGAACATAGGGGGTTCCTACGCCGGATCTCTACAATGGCCCATGTCGACTTTTTTACCGAAACCCTGTTTTCCGCCATGTCCTCGATGCAAAAAGAGAAGCCGAAACAACTCAATCCCCTGCTGCCTGGCTACGCCTTCGACGTCTTCCTGGTCTCGGGGATGACTCCCATCGAGCAGGGGAGCGCGCTGGATTTCACCATCGACAGGCCCCACGGCATGAAGGGGTTCATCGTCAATCTGACCATCAAGGGCAAGGGGCAGATCTTTCAGGGGGACAAGGCCTTCACCGTGGAACCCGGCGACCTGCTGCTCTTTCCACCAGCGGCGGTGCACCATTACGGCCGGGCGCCGGATGCCCGGGAGTGGTATCACCGCTGGGTCTATTTCCGGCCGCGGGCCTATTGGACTGACTGGCTCAAGTGGCCCCAGGTGACGGAGCAGGTGGGGCGACTGCAACTGGCGGACAACCAGCTGCTCACCGAATTCGACGCCCTCTTCCTCGACATCGAGGAGACCCACAAGCAGCTGCGGCCCATGTCGGAGCAACTGGCCATGAACCTCTTGGAGCGGTTGCTCATCCGCTGCTACGAGGCATCGTCCCAGAATGCCTATCCCGCCATCGATCACCGGGTCCACGAGGCGTGCCAGATCCTGAGCGAGTCCCTCTCGGCCGAGATCTCGGTGGAAGCGCTGGCGGAGCAGGTATTCTTGTCTCCCTCGCGCCTCGCGCACCTGTTTCGCGAGCAGGTGGGGGTGAGCATAGTGCGCTGGCGCGAGGATCAGCGCATCATGCGGGCCAAGCTGCTGCTGCAGACCACGCCGCTGTCGGTCGCCACCATAGGCCAGCAGGTGGGCTATGACGATCAGCTCTACTTCTCGCGGGTGTTCCGAAAGCGGGTAGGGGTCAGCCCCACCGAGTACCGCAAGTGCGCCACCCCGCTGTGAGCAGAGCCCAGAGATGACAAAGCCCTCATGACGAGGGCTTTTGTTATCCATGAGGGGCGGATGCGCAATCAGCCCTGACGAGCCTTGAACCTGGGATTGCTCTTGCAGATGACGAACAACTTGCCGCGCCGACGCACGATCTGGCAGTCCGGGTGACGCGACTTGGCGGATTTCAGGGAGGCGAGGACTTTCATTGTTTCTCTTTTCCTTTGCTGAAGAACTGACCGAATCGCTGGCCGAAGCGAGCGACCTGACCTTCCTTGCCGACCTGCTTCTGTTTGCCGGTATAGAAGGGGTGGGACGCGCTGGAGACATCCAGCGTCACATAGGGGTAGGTGTTGCCATCTTCCCACTCTCTGGTGCGATCGGTGGCCAGCGTGGAGCCGATCAGAAAGTAGGTATTGCTGGCGAGATCGCGGAACAGAACCTTGCGGTATTCAGGGTGAATATGGGGGCGCATGATTGCCTCTTTTGTTATGTTATAACAAGAGATGGATAATGCGATGGATGAGAATCAATATCAACTGTTTTTTCCATGATGACAGCGATGGGGGAAAATCGGGGCCGTTCGGCTGCACATCGTCAGCGAGAAGGTGTGAGCGGTGAGGGCCTATGTGCAGCCACCATCTTTACTTTTTAAAAATACTGTATAAAAATACAGTAAACTATCATGGAGACGTACCTTATGCGCCTGGAAATCATCATCGACAGAAAACACCAGATCCCCACCTCGACCATGGAGGCCTTGCGCCAGGAGCTGCTCAAGCAACTGGGTGAGCGCTTTCCCGATCTGCATGTGCGGGTGGCACCGGGTAGTGCCATGGCTCTGACGGTCAGTCGCGCCAGCAAGGAAGACAAGGAGCTGGCCGAAGCCATGGTGCAGGAGGTGTGGGAAAACGCCGATAGCTGGATGCCGGAAGAAGAGGCTCTGGAGGCCTGAAGATAAGCTCTCAGCGGCAAACATCGTCGTGATCCACCAGGGCGCGAGGAGGAACCTCCAGTCGGGTGATGATCCCTGTACCGGCTTTGCCGAACCGCTCTTCAAAACACGCAGCCATGGGCTGCGTGTTGCGTTGATGGGGTAAGCGCATGACCATGAAGGCGAAAGGCGAAAGGCGAAAGGCGAAAGGCGAAAGAGTAATGTTTCTGGCTGCGCTCAGAGTCCCGCCCAACGCTTGAGGCTGTCGACTTGCACTCGTTGGGTGGCCTGTGCGATGTCGCCATTGGCACGCAGTGCCTTGAGGGCGGTGGGGAGCGCCGTGCGTACCTCGTCCGCCGTCATGCCCGGTTGCAATGCCGGGTGGTAGGCAAGCTTGAGCAACACGTAATCGAGCCCGGTCAGAAAGCTGTCGATGCTGCTGTCATTGAAGATGGAGGGGAACACCTTGTCCGAGTCGTTGGGCAGCCCCATCACCTGGCTCAGCTCTTCCACCACGCAATCCAGAAAACGGCCCTTTGCCCGGCTGTAATCCACCGGAATGATGATGGTGGCACGGGTGATCTCGTAGCGAGCGTTGGTGGCGAAATTGGCCAGGCAGATCCCCTCCTTGAGGGCGATGCGCACCGACTCGTCCTGGCGCATGGTGCGTGCAGCCCAGCTCGCCATCTGTTTGTGCCGGGTCATGATGAGGGTGAGATTGGGGTTGTCGCTGACAATCTCGATGGGGTGACCGGTGATCCTGCTCAGGTGACGGGTCTGTACCTTGACGACCTCGGCCTGTAGCGGCTTGTCGCCGAATTCGTTGACGAGCTTGAGACGCACGGGGCCCGGCCAGCGGGAGAAGTGCTCCTGTTGTTCATGGCCATACTCCCGTTTCATGGCGATTTCCATGAAGCTCTGGACAAGGTAGTCATCACGTTGCCAGCGTTCGGTGGCCGACAGCGGCAGGGAGAAGAGCCAGAGCATCAGCCCCGGGAGCAACCAGTGCCCATGGCGAACGGGCTGGACAGGTGTGTGCCATGGGCGCATCTTGCCTCCTTGCAAGGGGATCAGCGGGCGGTACGCTCGATATCACGCCAGGTGAGCCAGAGCCTGAGATCGAACTCCAGTTGATGATAGTCCGGTTCCATGTGCTGGCAGAGCTGGTAGAAAGCCTTGTTGTGATCCTTCTCCTTCAGGTGGGCCAGCTCATGCACCACTATCATCTTGAGAAAGGCGGGATGGGCCTCCTTGAACAGGGCGGCGATGCGGATCTCGTTCTTGGCCTTGAGCTTGCTGCCCTGCACCCGGCTGACATAGGTGTGCAGTCCCAGGGCATCCTTGATCACGTTGATCTTGCCGTCGAAGATCACCTTGGAAAGCGGCGCGGAGCTTTTCAGGTAGCGGTTCTTCAGCTCCATGGTATAGGCGAGCAGCGCCTTGTCGCTCTGGACGAGGTGGGTTTGCGGGTAGCGCTTGGCCAGCATCTCGCCGAGTTTGCCCGCCGCAATCAACTGCTGTACCTGAGCCTTGAGTGGCTCCGGATAGCCCCCCAGATAAGTCAGCTCCGCCATGATTCTTCCCTCTGCCGCAAAAAAGAGCGCCATTGTAGTCAGGATGGGGCCCCTTGAACATGGTCGGCCCCCCTCTTTATGACGACAACGAAAAGGGGCCACCACCAGGATGGCCCCTTCTGTGTGCCTGATTAGCGGCGCCGGTACAGGCCCGGGTCCACCTCTTCATACTGGGCTGCCAGATACTGGTAGAAGGCAAGGTGGGAGGGGGAGGTCGGAGTCTTGAGCTCCTGTGCCACCCGCTCCGGTTTGGCGATGATGAATTTGGGTTGTTGGCGCTGGATGTCAGCCAGCACCCGCTCGCGCACATCGTAGGGCGGGTTGACGTTGGCAAAGAACAGATAGGCGGAGGCCGGCTGGCGATCGGTCCAGAGGTAGTATTGCGGCTGGATGCCATCGACCCAGATCTTGTCGGTGGGCGCCGTCTCGGCCAGGATACGATCGACCCTGACCTGGGCGGGGGGATTGAACGGCCTGCCCTTGAGATTGCCTTCCCAGGCGTTGTTGACCAGCAGCGCCAGCATGGCCAGCGAGGCGAGCCAGGGGGTGGCGCTTCGCACGTCCCAGGCGCGCCAGAGCGGGACCAGAATGAGCACGGGCAAGGCCCACAGCAGGCTGTTGCCGAGCACCTCGCGCACCCGCTCCAGAGACCACTCCTTGGTGCTCCAGCCATAGCCGAGCTGCTGGGCCAGCAACCAGCTGGCGGTCAGCACCACCAGGGAGATGCAAAGTAGCCCCAGGGCATCGGATCGCTGCTCGCTTCTGTCCAGCAGGCAGGCGAGCGGCAGCAGGCCAAGCTGCAGATAGAGCACGTCATAGTGATCGAACACATGGCCGGAGACCGAGTTGGCGATCAGGGTGAACAGCACCCCCAGCAGGGTGGCGCACAGCGCGGGGAGATACCACTCCTGGCGGCGCCCGAGCATCAGGACGAGGAAGGCGGGCAGCAGCATGATGAGGCCGGTGCGCAGCAGACCGACGGCGCCTACCTCAGGAGAGAAACCGTTGCCGTAGCTCCCTTCAAAGAAGATGCCGAAGGCGTAGTATTTGAACTCTGCCAGCACGTCGTGGTGCTGGAAGTAGGCATAGAGCGGGCCGCCGACGAGAGCCAGTCCAAGCAGGCTGGAAAAGAGCAGGGCAAAGGCGCAGCGCCACTGCTCGCGCAGGCACCAGTGACAGAAGAGCACCAGATACCAGGCACCCCAGAAGGCGCCGTTGTTGGTGCGCATCCAGGCCACGATGGCGAAGGTGAGTGCGGCGACCAGGGCCGGTCCCCAGCTGAATCGCTTGTTCAGCAGCATGGTGATGAAAGCCCACTGGGCGATGAGGGCCAGATGGAATGTCCAGTCCTCAGTCATGTTGCCGTAGTAGTAGCGAGTGCTGTAGAGCGCCAGCAGGGCCAGCATGCTGCCAAGTCGCGCCCGCACCGAGAGCCCGAGCTGCGAAAAAGCCTGCCAGCTCGCCATGAGGCCCAGCCAGCAGAGCACCCACTCCAGCAGCCAGATCCCGAAGAAGCCACCAAGGCCATAGCCCAGAGCATCGAGGGCGAAGATCATGGGACCCTTGATGTCGATCATGTCCCGATAGAGTACGCCCCCCTCGCTCCACATCTTGCCCATCACCGCAAACAGGGAGGCATCAAATCCCGGGGCCATGCCGTGGAACAGCGGATTGCGCAGACAGAACAGCAGAGCCATCAGGGCGGTGAGCAAGATGACCGACGGCCTGATCCCGGGATTGTGGCGGTGCGGGGTAAAGCGGATGGCATGATTCATGGGTGACCTGTTCCTGCGGGAAAGACTGAAAAAGCGGGCTTATCTTGCCGAGCCGGGCTGCACGATGCAATGGAAGAAGTGTAGGCACCTGAAATAATTCGTAAAAGTATCGTTTTCACGCCTCTGGCTGCATTGGCAGGCCCCATCACAAGACAGGGCAGGCGCAGTCGGGCGTCACAGCCTGAGGTTGCATGGTAGGGGGCCTGCGCCTGGGAGCGGACCAGGATTCCCCTATGCGGGGGAAAGGCGGCACCGACCCGGGATGGGCCGGTGCCAGATTCACTGGCCGTGATACTCCACCAAGGCCGGCAGGGGGCTGAGTTCCGGCAGGTGGCGTGCCCAGCGCAGGAAGGCATCCGCCAGGGTAATGCCGAGCTCCTGATTGTGCTGGGTCAGGGTGCGGGCAAGGGCCGTGTAGCCCTCCTTGCCGGAGGCGGTATAGGCACTGGAGACCCCGCGATAGATGGCATCCGGCTCGACGTGCTGCCACTGACCCGGGCTGGCTTCCCATTCCAGGCGAGTGATCCTCTCCCCTTTGGGCCTGTCGGCCTGATAGCAGAAGCGCACCCCGGCGGTGTAGGGGAAGCTGCCGCTGCCATTGCCCGTCACCCCGTTGTTGGTGGCGTTGTCGATGGCCCCCTCCAGTGCCTCGGCCAGTTCATGGCCGTGCACCCGGTAGAGGGTAAGGGGAATGGCAAAGGGCAGCAGGCGTCCGGCAACGTCTGCTTCGGTCAGGGGGCCGGGCTCGAGGGAGCAGCGTACGCCCCCGGCATTGTGCAGGGCAAAGTCCACCTGACCCACCTGTTCGCGGGCACTGGCCAGCATGGCACTCGCTACCAGGGGGGCGACCTGGCTGCCGGCGGGCAGGCTGTCATCGGGCAGGCGCTGGTGATGGAGCGGATCAGCGAGCCGGGTCACCACGCGCCGGGTCATGGTTTCGAGCTCGGGGCGATAGCGTCTGGCCAGATGCTGCTCGAGCTCGGGGGCCGGTTCGCAGAAGTGCAGCCCCGCAGGAGGCTGGGAAGCAAAGGGCCAGGGATCCCAGGGTAACCACTCCAGCTGGCCGCGGCTTTGGCACACGCGTCCCTGCTCGTCGAAGGTGAGTTCGCACACCCCGAGACAGAGGGCGCTGTGGGCGGCGTGCAGGATGGCCACCCCGTTCACCATGAGGGGATAGCTGCCTTCGCTGTCGAGCCCGAGCGGCGCCAGATCCCCCAGCAGGCTGTGGGTGTGTCCGCCGACGATGAGGCTGAGCTCGGGGAAGCGGGTCGCCAGTCGCTTGTCCTGCGCCAGACCCAGGTGGCTGAGCAGGATAATGTGCTGGATGCCGGCGGACTTGATCTCGCCGAGGGCACGGCTCAAGGTCTCTTCGATACCGTGGAAACGGGTGTGGGGATCGGGGCTCGCGATGGCGGCCATCTGCGGCAGCGTGATGCCGAGCAGGGCGAAGGGCACGTCGTCGATGACGCGCTTGTGCCAGGGGCGGCTTGCGTCAAACAGCTGCGGCAGTCCCTGCAGCCGCAGCGGGGCATCGGCGGGCTCCTGACGGTTGTCGATGTTGGCGGCGAGCACCGGGAAATCGAGCTGGCGCAAAAACTCCACCAGCGGCCCGTTGCCCAGATCGAATTCGTGGTTGCCGATCACCATGGCATCCGGTCGCAAGAGGGCCAGCAGGTCCGCATTGGCCCGCCCTTTGAAGCGATTGAAGTAAAGTGACCCCTGGAAGGTATCGCCGCCATGCAGCAGCAGGCAGGTCTGGCCGGCTGCCTCGGCCTGTTGGCGCAGGGCGGTGAGCCGGGTCAGGATGCGGCCATAGCCGCCGCACTGGGTGCGCCATTCGGACTCGCCATCGGGGGAGAAGCGCATGGGGGCGCCATCGAAATGGGAGTGGCAGTCGCTGAAGTGGGCAAGTTGAACCGTCATACTCAAGGCTCGGTCCTCCTTAGGAAAAAAGAGCACCGAGTCTACTGCATGGGGTGGGGGGGATACCAGCCCGGCGGCAGCCGGGCCGGTAAAGAGTCAGGCGGGAACCATGATCTGGGTGGCGAGGATCACTACCAGCAGGCCGACGGCCACCGGCAGCGAGGTACGTTTGACCACCTCGAACGGAGAGAGATTGCCCATCCCCGCACAGGCGACCACCACCCCGGAGACCGGCGAGATGGTGCGGCCGAGGTTGGATGCCTGCAGCATGGGGATCACCAGATAGGCCGGGTTGACGCCGAGGCTGGTGGCCAAATGGGGGATGAGCTCCACGAAGGCGTAGAAGGGGGCGTTGCCGGAACCCGTGGTGAAGGCCGCCAGGGTGGTGATGACCACCAGCACCAGCATGATGACGATGCCGCCGGTACCGAAGCTCTGGGCCAGATCAAGGAGGTTGGCGATGAAACCAAGCCCCATCAGACCCTGGGCAAAGACCCCGGCACCCACCAGCAGCATCACCACGCCGGCGAAGGCGTCGGCCATGTTGCGCCAGCACACCTGCAGTCCGTCCAGCAGCTCGCGGCCGTTGCGCTTGCGCACCAGCTCCAGCAGGGCGGCCAGCACCAGGCAGATGACGATGATGGTGACGATGTCGAGCTTGGGCCCCAGTTTGCCGTCAAACAGCAGCACACCGATGATGGGGGTGAAGGGCAGGATGGCGTAGAAGCCGGGGGCGTCGGTGACGAGATCGCTCGGGGCGACCGCGGCGTTGTGCTCCCCGGCCTTCTGATCCAGATAACGCTGCCAGAAGAAGTGGGTCACCGCCATGGCGGCGATGGCCACCAGGGAAATGGGCAGGGTCAGCTTGAAGGCAAACTCGATGAGCTCCATGTTCGCGGCCTGGGCGGCCATCACCACGTCCCCCGAGGTGGGGGAGAGGATGATGGCGGCCGGCGAGGCGCACACCGCCGCTGCCGCGCCACGGGAGATCCCCATGTTGACCATCAGCGGGAAGAGGGTGGCCATCAGCAGAACCCCGAGGCCGGTCGCGGAGCTCACCGCCAGCGACATGGCGCAGGCGACCAGATAGGCGGCCACCAGCAGGATGTAGGGGGACTTGATGACACCGAGGGGCTTGCTCGCGAGCTTCACCAGTATGGTGTTGGCGCCGATGTGGCTCATGTAGCCAGCAAAGCCGCACAGCACCATGATGAGCATGCCGAGGCCACCCCCCCTGTCGACCAGCAGGAAGCGCACGTATTCGAAGATGTCGGTGGCCATGTGGCCGGTGGAGGGGACGCTCGCCGGCAGCACCGCCTTGCCCATCAGGGCGGTGATCGCCAGCAGCAGCAGGCCGCCGCTGAGCAGTACCCCGGTGGCGGAGTAGCCCTTGAAGATGTAGCGACCCACGGCCAGGGTGACTAGGGTGCCGATCAGGAGTTCTATCATAAAACCTTCCCAAGAGTTGAAGTGAGGGGGTGGCCTGCCAGGGCTCACCAGAGGGTTGCGCTGGACTAACCGACATTGGCCAACAAAAACACTGCGGATATTACCCACTAAGGAGTATTTCACCATCCATTCGATGGCAGCTTGTGATCTCGACTGCAAATCCCCGCCTGAGCCGGGGTGATGACTCGCACGTTTGCAGTAACCGGGTGCCAAGAGCGGATGACAGGGGGCTGGATCAGGGGTAATCTCCCTATCGGGTTATTAATTCATTGATTATTAATTGAAATTAAGCCGGGACTCACAAGGAGCAAAGCCGCGGACAGATGGGACTCTTCAGCAAGACAGGGGTGACGGTGGCCCTCATTTATGCCGCCTCAATCGGTGCTGTACCTTCCCACTATGCCGGTGTGAAGGTCGCCCCCGATATCAAGGTCGACTTCCAGTTCTATCGGGTCTCCGGGGCCGATGTGGGGGCCGTGATGCGCCAGATCACCGCCTTGTCGCCCACCCAGGCGGACGGGCACATCGGCAAGGCCAGCTATCAGCTCTCCTGGCAGTTGCAGACGAAGGCGACGGCGACACGCTGCGAGCTGGAGCAGGCCAGCGTTCGTGCCCGCATCCAGGTCAGGGTGCCCAACTGGATGGACAAGGCCCGTGCGCCCGCGAAGGAGCGCCAGAAATGGGACAAGCTGGTGGCCGCCATGTTTGACTACGAGAGCCGTCACAAGGATATTCTGCTGGAGAGCGTGAGCCAGCTTGGCACGCGCCTCGCCCAGTTGCCGGTGACCCGGGATTGCCCAACCCTGGAGCATCAGGGCTGGCAGGCAGGGCAGGCGGTGCTGGAGGCAACCCGGGCGCGGTTCGACACCCTGGCCAGCCAGACCGATCAGGGGCGCAAGCTGGGGGTCGTCTGGCCCAGGGCTGGCTGATAACACGTGTACAGGCCCATGGCCACTCATGGGAAACATAAAAAAACGGGCTGATTGAGCCCGTTTTTTTGTTGGTGCGCCAATGGGGTGGAGGCGGGCAGCCCCGGCTCCTGGGTGGCTAGTCGCGCAGCGGTTTGCCCCTGCGCAGTCTTCGCACCCAGTAGCGGGCGGGGTGGAGCGCCTCCAGCAGATCGGCGGCCAGCGGCAGGGGATCGCCGCAGATCTCGCTGGCGACCAGCTCGCCGCACAGGGGCGCCGAGCACAGACCCCGGGAGCCGAGCGCCCCCAGCACGTAGAGGCCGGCGTGCAGGGGCAGCGCGCTCTGCTGATCCGCGGGGGCGTTGACGTCATGATCCACCAGCGCCGCCAACCGGACGACGGGTCCGGCGACCGGCAGGTGATCCCGGCTGGCGCAGCGCACCCCCACCCGCGCCTGGTTGCCGCTCACATCCACCTCGGCAGGCCAGCGCTGATGGGGCACACAGGCTTGCAGCCGCGCCCTGTTCTGCTCCTGCTCGTCGGCGCGGTAGGCAAGATCGGTCTGGTTGCGGCCATAGCTGGCCCCGATGCAGTGCGCACCGTTGTGGGCCGGGGTGAGGTAGCCGTCGTAGCAGAGCACGGTCTTGAGCTGGCTCAAGCCAGCCGTGGTTGGCACATGGCTCACCTGGCCGCGCACCGGGTAGAGGGGTAGCTCGGCAAAGGGGAGAAGGGCTGGCAACTGATGCCCGGCTGCCACCACCAGATTGGGGGCACGCCACTGGCGGCCATCCCGGCTCTCCAGGTGCCAGCCATCGGCCTCTTCGGCAATACGCGTTACAGCGGCATTGAACACCACTTCCAGCCGCCCGCTGGCCTGCGCCTCCCTGATGGCGGCGCGGGTGAGATCCGCCGGACAGAGCCAGCCCCCCAGGGGATAGCTCACACCATCCGCATCGCAGGGCAGGCCGACCACCTGCTCAACCTCCGCTGCCGAGAGTGGGTGCATCAGCTCGGGGGGGAAGGGGCCCTGGCTCATCTTGGCAAGCTTGGCGGCGGATTTGTCGTCGTAGCCGAGTTGCGTGACGCCACACAGGGAAAAGGCGACGGGGTGGTGCTTTGCCAGGGCCAGCAGCCGGTTTCTGGCAAAGCCGAAGGCCAGCGAATAGAAGCGCGACAGGGCATCGTGCTCGCCGTTGAGCAGGGGGTAGAGCGCCCCCTGCCGATTGCCGGAGGCGCCGCTGGCCGGTTCGCCATCTTCGCACAGCAAGGTGACGTGCCGACCCCGCTCCACCAGAGAGAGCGCCGTCATGGCGGAAGCGATGCCACCACCGATGATGAGCACCTCTCCCTCCCGCCCTGCGGGGCGGGCATACCAGGGTGCGATGCTCTGCTGCGGCACTTTGCCTTCCCGAACACCCGCCAGCATCTCCCGCTTGCTGCCGTGGCCCTTCACCTTCTTCATGGCAAAGCCGGCGGCAATCAGCCCCCGTCGCACGAAACCGGCGCAGGTAAAGGTCGAGAGGGTGGCATCGGGGCGGGCGAGGCGAGCGAGATCGTCGAAGAGATCCTGGGTCCACATCTCTGGGTTCTTGGCAGGGGAGAAACCGTCCAGATACCAGGCGTCCACCAGACCGGTTGCCGGATGGGGCACCTGGGGCAGCATCTCCTTGATGTCGCCAAACCAGAGGTCGAGGCGGATGCGGCCATCGGCAAAGAGCAGGCGATGGCAGCCGGAGACCGGCAACGGCCACTGGTCGATGAGAGGCTGGCTCAAGGGGGCAAGCTCGGGCCAGGCGGCCAGGGCCTTGCGCAGATCGGCCTGGGTAAGAGGGTATTTCTCGACGCTGATGAAGTGCAGCCGGGATCCGTTGCCGGACAGGGGGGCCTGTTCCAGAAAGGCGGCCATTGTGGCCAGAAAGTTAAGTCCTGTACCGAAACCTGTTTCACCAATCACGAAACTGTCACTATCGTGGTGCGAAAATCGCTCTGGCAGTCGATTTTGCTGCAAAAAGACGTAGCGGGTTTCACTTAGACCGTTATCATTGGAAAAGTACACATCCCCGAACTCACTGGAGACTGGAGTTCCCGCTTCGTTCCAGTCCAATCGGGCATGATGTAAGGATGTTTGACTCACGTTTTCCTCGGCTCGCGTCACAAAATCGCGGGCATTCTACGTGAAAGCAGACCAGTTTGGCAGCCGAAAGCGGGTAGACTCGGTGCCAGTTTTTCCAGACGAGATGAATTAATGAGAAGAGCAGTGATCACCGGTATCGGCGTCATCTCCAGTATCGGCAACAACAAGGAAGAGGTGCTGGCCTCCCTGAAAGCAGGCAAATCCGGCATCACCTATTCCGAGCAGTTCGAGCAGTACAACCTGCGCAGCCGTGTCTGGGGTAACATCAAACTCGATCCGTCTGAACTGATCGACCGTAAAGTCATGCGTTTCATGGGTGACGCCGCGGCCTACGCCTACCTCTCCATGCAGCAGGCCATCGAAGATGCCGGCCTGCCGGAAGAGATGGTCTCCAACGAGCGTACCGGCATCGTGACCGGTTCCGGCGGCGCCTCCGGCAAGAACACCTCCGAATCTGCCGATATCGCCCGTGAAAAGGGCGTCAAGCGGGTGGGTCCCTACATGGTGCCACGTACCATGTCTTCCACCACCTCCGCCTGTCTTGCCACCCCGTTCAAGATAAAAGGTGTCAACTACACCATCAGCTCCGCCTGTGCGACCTCTGCACACTGCATCGGTCATGCCTTGGAACTGATCCAGCTTGGCAAGCAGGACATCATCTTTGCCGGTGGCGGCGAGGAGCTGGACTGGTCTTCCACCATCCAGTTCGACGCCATGGGCGCGCTCTCCACCAAGTACAACGACAACCCGGAAAAAGCGTCCCGCACCTATGATGCGGACCGCGACGGCTTCGTCATCTCCGGTGGCGGCGGCATCCTGGTGGTCGAGGAGCTGGAACACGCCCTGGCCCGTGGTGCCCACATCTACGCCGAAATCACCGGTTACGGTGCGACCTCCGACGGCTACGACATGGTGGCCCCGAGTGGTGAAGGCGCCGTGCGTTGCATGAAGATGGCGATGCAGGGTGTCGACAAGGTGGACTACATCAACACTCACGGTACCTCTACTCCGGTTGGTGACACCAAGGAGCTGGAAGCCATTCAGACCCTGTTTGGCAGCAATGCACCCAAGCTCTCCGCCACCAAGGCGATGACCGGTCATGCCCTGGGCGCCGCCGGCGTGCACGAGGCCGTCTACTCCCTGCTGATGATGGAACACGGCTTCATCGCCCCCAGCATCAACATCGAGAACCTGGACGAGAAGGCCGTGGGCCTGCCCATCGTACGCGAGTACGAAACCGCGGATCTCAATACCGTCATGTCCAACAGCTTCGGCTTCGGCGGTACCAACGCCTCTCTGGTGTTCAGCAAGTTCAAGGCTTGATCTCCCTGTGGGGAGCGCAACGCGAAATAGAAAAAGGCGCCGAAAGGCGCCTTTTTTATTGAACTCTTTTTATTGAATTCTTTTTATTGAACTCTGCTGATGGTTCCCGGTTCTGGACCGCTGTCTGCCAAGGGCAACCGCATATAGACAGCCCCGTCACCATACTCCACCAGCGATTTGCCGGTGTCGGCGGGCACAAACCCCTGCTTGCGCCAGAAGGCGGGGGCATCCTGAACCGCCACCAGGCCTGCATGGCGATATCCTGCATGGCTCGCGAAAGCGAGCGCCCTTGCCAGCAGCCGCTGTCCGACACCCAGGCCGCGTGCCTTGCTCGAGACAGCGAGATCGTGCAGATAGAACTCGTCGTGGCCGGCCAGCGCCTTCATCGGCACCGAGAGGGGCGGGGGCTGGTGGGCACGCCAGGGGTGGCAGAGCAGGTAACCCAGCACTTTGCCCTGACGCTCGGCCACCCAGCAGGAGGCGGGGGCCAGCTGGGTCTTGCTCTGCATCACCTCGAGGGACTCGGGTTCAAACTGGTGATAACACTCGTGCTGGATGGCCATGATGGCGGGCCAGTCTGGCGTGCGGATGGTGCGGATCGTGATCATGATGCGGGTCGGGTCCGTACTCAAACCGTGGCAAAAAGGGGTGACAGCATACCCCAGAGAGCACACAAACGAAACCGGGTCACCTGTCAGCGACTCGTCAGCGAACCGGTTCCTTGCTCACGATCTTGACCAGCTGGTAGCGCAAGGAAGGGGCATCGGCCGGCACATCGGCAAGTTGCTCCCTGGTCACTTCCAGCTGGTAGCGGTAGCCCGGCTCGAAGGTGAAGCCTTCGATCTGCTGATAGAAGAGGCTCCAGCTCTCGCCCGGCTGACTGCGTACCTGCATGCACTTCATGGGGGCGACACCGACGCAGTCTGCCAGCTTGTCCTGGATATAGAGGGTTTCGGTGGTCGGGGCGCTCTGGCAGGCGCTGAGCAGGAGGGCGGAGCTGAGGAGCAGGGGAGATTTCATGATGAATGTCCTTGGCGTAAAAGGGCGCGATTAAACCTGCAAAAGAAAAGGCGGTCAATGACCGCCTTTGTAACAAACCATGACAGATCGGGCTCAGCGCTGGTCGAGGGGCACGAATTCGCGCAGGGGCTGACCGGTGTAAAGCTGACGGGGACGGCCGATCTTCTGATCCGGGTCCGAGTGCATCTCGTTCCAGTGGGCAATCCAGCCGATGGTGCGGGAAATGGCGAAGATCACGGTGAACATGGACATGGGGATGCCGATGGCCTTCATGATGATGCCGGAGTAGAAGTCCACGTTCGGGTAGAGCTTCTTCTCGATGAAGTAGGGGTCGGACAGCGCGATGCGCTCCAGCTCCATGGCCACGTCCAGCAGCGGATCCTTGATCTGCAGCTCGGTCAGTACCTCGTGGCAGGTTTCACGCATCACGGTGGCACGGGGATCGTGGTTCTTGTAGACCCGGTGACCGAAGCCCATCAGACGGAACGGATCGTTCTTGTCCTTGGCGCGGCCGATGTACTCGGGGATGCGATCCACGGAGCCAATCTCTTCGAGCATCTTGAGGCAGGCTTCGTTGGCACCACCGTGGGCCGGGCCCCACAGGGAGGCGATCCCCGCGGCGATACAGGCAAACGGGTTGGCACCGGAAGAACCGGCCAGACGCACGGTGGAGGTGGAGGCGTTTTGCTCATGGTCCGCATGCAGGGTGAAAATGCGGTCCATGGCGCGCTCGACGATGGGGTTGACCTTGTACTCTTCGGTCGGCACGCCAAACATCATGTGCAGGAAGTTGCCTGCATAGGAGAGGGCGTTGCGCGGCTGCATGAAGGGCTGACCGATGGAGTACTTGTAACACATGGCGGCCAGGGTCGGCATCTTGGAGAGCAGACGGAAGGCACAGATCTCGCGATGCTCCTCGTTGTTGATGTCGAGGGCGTCGTGATAGAAAGCGGACAGCGCGCTGACCACGCCGCACATGACGGCCATGGGGTGGGCGTCGCGGCGGAAGCCGCGGAAGAAGAAGGCGATCTGCTCGTGCACCATGGTGTGGCGGGTGACCAGACGTTCAAATTCCGCATATTGGGTCTTGGTGGGGGCCTCGCCGTACAGCAGGATGTAGCAGACTTCGAGGTAGCTGGCCTGGGTGGCCAACTGGGCGATGGGGTAACCGCGGTGCAGCAAGACACCCTGGTCGCCATCGATGTAGGTGATAGATGATTTGCAAGAACCGGTGGCCATGAAACCGGGGTCGAAGGTGAAATATCCTTGCGTGCCCAGCTTTCTGACATCGATCACATCGGGTCCAACGGTACCGGAGAGGATCGGCAATTCAACCGGCTCTTTTCCGGGCAGATGTAGGGTGGCTATCTTATCAGCCATAGCACGTCTCCTTTGCTCTTTTATAATTTGGTTCCAGCCCTACTTTATTACGACTGTTATGACGCTGGCAAAGGTTCTTACCCGTACCACGGCGGCTGGAGCGCCTTATTTGAACCAGAGAACCATGTCTTTGTCAATTTTGCTGGATGATCATTAATGACTTGTTAAAGCTGTTGTGAGATCTGGTTTACGGTTTTGGATTTTCTGTGTAGCTATTTGATTGTCATTGGTTAAGGCCGCCGATATACTGCGCCACGTGGGTGATGGTCGTCGGTGTTTGAAACGCTTTCGCAAAGCCAGATGTGATATCGAAAATGTTATTTTTGGCTTTCCTGAGTTGTTTTGGTAACAAAAACCTAACAAATGCCACTCCTCGCCCTCAAAGCGTGTGAAAACAATAACTAACGTGCTCAATGGAGCTGAGTGGGCAAAGCCGTGAAAAACAAACAGAGACCTGTAAACCTCGACCTACAGACGATCAGCTTTCCTGTCACCGCCATCGCTTCCATCTTGCATCGTGTCTCAGGGGTCATCACCTTTGTGGCATTGGCCATCTTGCTGTGGATGCTTGGTACTTCACTCGCCTCTCCCGAAGGATTTGAATCGGTCGTTGCCATCATGGACAACTTCCTGGTCAAGTTCGTGCTGTGGGGGATCCTGACCGCGCTGGCTTACCACATCGTGGGCGGTCTGCGGCACCTGGTCATGGACATGGGCTATTGGGAAGAGCTGGAATCCGGTAATCAGAGTGCCCGTGTGGCCTTCGTGATCACCGCGGTTTTGGCGGTATTGGCGGGGGTGCTGGTATGGTAACCAATTCTGCAACTTTCGGGCGCAGCGGTGTTCATGATTACATCCTGATCCGCGCCACCGCCCTCATCATGACGTGCTACGTCCTCTATCTGGTTGGCTTTGTCGCGTTCAACGACATCACCTACGAGGTGTGGACCGGCTTCTTCTCCAACACCTTCACCAAGGTCTTCACCCTGCTGACGCTCGTATGCGTCTTGATCCACGCCTGGATCGGTCTGTGGCAGGTGCTGACCGACTATATCAAGCCGGTCGGACTGCGCGGTGCGCTGCAGTTTGTGCTGGTGGTGGTGCTGTTTGTCTATGTGATGACTGGTTTCGTCGTGCTGTGGGGTGTGTAAGGTGACTATTCCAACTCGTGAATTTGATGCGGTCGTGATCGGTGCCGGTGGCGCCGGTATGCGCGCCGCGCTGCAGATTGCCCAGTCCGGCAAGAGCTGCGCCCTGTTATCCAAGGTTTTCCCGACCCGTTCCCACACGGTCTCCGCCCAGGGCGGGATCACGGTCGCCCTGGGCAATGCCCACGACGACAACTGGCAGTGGCACATGTATGACACCGTCAAGGGCTCCGATTATATCGGTGATCAGGAAGCCATCGAGTACATGTGCAAGACCGGCCCCGAGGCCATCTATGAGCTGGAGAACATGGGCTTGCCTTTCTCCCGCTTTGACAACGGTACCGTCTACCAGCGTCCGTTCGGCGGTCAGTCCAAAAACTTCGGCGGCGAGCAGGCTGCCCGCACCGCGGCGGCAGCCGACCGTACCGGTCACGCCCTGCTGCACACCCTGTATCAACAAAACGTCAAGAACAAGACCACCGTCTTCTCCGAGTGGTATGCCCTAGATCTGGTGAAGAACCAGGATGGCCATATCGTCGGCTGTACCGCCATCGACATGGAGAGCGGCGAGGTCGTCTACTTCAAGGCCAAGGCCACCGTGCTCGCCACCGGCGGCGCCGGTCGCATCTACCAGTCCACCACCAACGCCCACATCAACACCGGTGACGGCGTCGGCATGGCGCTGCGTGCCGGGGTCGGCGTGCAGGACATGGAGTTCTGGCAGTTCCACCCCACCGGTATCGCCGGGGCAGGGGTACTGGTCACCGAAGGTTGCCGTGGTGAAGGCGGCTACCTGCTGAACAAGGACGGCGAGCGCTTCATGGAGCGTTATGCACCAAACGCCAAGGATCTGGCCGGTCGCGACGTGGTGGCCCGTTCCATCATGATCGAGATCCGCGAAGGCCGTGGCTGTGACGGTCCCTGGGGCCCGCACATCAAGCTCAAGCTGGATCATCTGGGCAAAGAGGTGCTGGAATCCCGCCTGCCGGGCATCTGCGAGCTCTCTCGCACCTTCGCCCACGTGGATCCGGTCAAAGAGCCCATCCCCATCATCCCGACCTGCCACTACATGATGGGCGGCGTGCCGACCAGCGTGAACGGCCAGTGCCTGACCCAGGACAAGGATGGCAACGACGTGCCGGTGGTCGGTCTGTTCGCGGTGGGCGAGATCGCCTGCGTCTCCGTGCACGGTGCCAACCGTCTGGGCGGCAACTCCCTGCTGGATCTGGTGGTGTTCGGTCGTGCTGCCGGCATGCACCTGGTGGAGACCCTTGGTTCGATGGAGCACGGTGTGGAAGCCACCGACGCCGACATCGCCAAGGCGCTGGAGCGCTTCAACCGCTGGGAAAACAACCGTGACGGGGAAGACCCGGCCCAGATCCGCAAGGATCTGCAGCGCTGCATGCAGAACAACTTCTCCGTGTTCCGGGAAGGGGATGCCATGGCAGAAGGGCTGGCCGAGCTGAAACTCATCCGCGAGCGTCTCAAGAACGCCCGTCTGGACGACACCTCCAAGGAGTTCAATACCCAGCGCATCGAGTGCCTGGAGCTGGACAACCTGATGGAGACCGCCTATGCCACCGCGGTGGCGGCGAACTTCCGTACCGAGAGTCGTGGCGCCCACAGCCGCTTCGACTTCCCGGAGCGTGACGATGAGAGCTGGCTGTGCCACAGCCTCTATCATCCGGACACCGAGTCCATGACCCGTCGCGCTGTCAACATGTCACCCAAGACCCGTGAGGCGTTCCCGCCCAAGGTCCGGACTTACTGATTGCGGAGCCAAGCACAATGAACGTCACATTCTCTGTCTACAGATACAATCCGGACGTTGATAACGTCCCGTATATGAAGGATTATCGTCTTGATATTCCTGAAGGTTCCGACATGATGGTGCTCGACGCACTGATCCAGCTCAAGGAGCTGGATCCCACGCTCGCCTTCCGCCGCTCCTGCCGCGAAGGGGTCTGTGGATCTGACGGTCTCAACATGAATGGCAAGAACGGTCTGGCCTGCATCACGCCGCTCTCCGATCTCTTGAAGAAGGGCAGCAAGGTCGTCATTCGACCCTTGCCCGGTCTGCCGGTGATCCGGGATCTGGTGATCGACATGACCCAGTTCTACACCCAGTGGGAGAAGGTCAAACCCTTCCTCATCAACGACGAAAAACTGCCGCCCGTGCGTGAGCACCTGCAATCCCCCGAAGAGCGCGCCAAGCTGGATGGCCTGTACGAGTGCATACTCTGTGCCTGCTGCTCCACCTCTTGCCCCTCCTTCTGGTGGAACCCGGACAAGTTCATCGGTCCGGCCGGCCTGCTCGCCGCCTATCGCTGGCTGGCGGACAGCCGCGACACTGCGGCCAGTGAGCGACTGGGCAACCTGGATGACGCCTTCAGCGTGTTCCGCTGCCACGGCATCATGAACTGCGTGAACGTCTGTCCCAAGGGCTTGAACCCGACCAAGGCCATCGGTCAGATCAAGTCGATGTTGCTCAACCGGGCCGTGTAGTATCGGGGCCAGGGCGCCTTGCGCCGGGCCCGACCTCTGGATAGCCATCCCGCCCCGGGATGGCTATGACCCTACAAGCTGCAGTGCAGCGAACAAGATGTACAAGGGATAGAAATGCATAACGGCGTGATGAAGGCCTGGTTGGAGTCATCTCACCTGGCTGGTGCGAATGCAAGCTACATTGAGGATTTGTACGAATCCTTCCTGGAAAACCCCGACTCCGTTGCCGACGAATGGCGCAGCCTGTTCCAGTCGCTGCCCCAGGTCAACGGACATGCAGTAGAACAACCCCACTCCCAGGTTCGCGACTATTTCCGCCGCCTGGCCAAGGACTCCTCCCGTTACAGCGCTCCCGTCTCCGATCCCCAGGTGGATGCCAAACAGGTTCGCGTACTGCAACTGATCAACGCCTTCCGCTTCCGCGGTCACCAGAACGCCAACCTGGACCCTCTGGGTCTGTGGCAGCGCGAGCCGGTCGCCGAGCTGGATCCGGCCTTCCACAACCTGCAAGGTGCAGACATGGAGGCCACCTTCAATGTGGGCTCCTACGCCATCGGTCGCGAGACCATGGTGCTCTCCGATCTGTATGCCTCGCTGAAGAAAACCTATTGCGGCAGCATCGGCGCCGACTACATGCACCTTACCTCCACCGAGGAGAAGCGCTGGCTGCAAGACAGGCTGGAATCCATCGAAGGGAAGGGCAACTATACCCTCGAAGAGAAGACCCGCTTCCTCGAGAGCCTGACCGCCGCCGAAGGGCTGGAAAAATACCTGGGTGCCAAGTTCCCGGGGGCCAAGCGTTTCTCCCTGGAAGGGGGCGATGCCATGGTGCCCATGCTCAAAGAGCTTATTCGCCGCGCAGGTGAGCAGGGTTGCAAGGAAGCCGTCATCGGCATGGCCCACCGCGGTCGCCTCAACGTGCTCATCAACGTACTGGGCAAGCGCGCCCAGGACCTGTTCGACGAGTTCGCCGGCAAGCACGGCGAATCCTGGGGCACAGGGGACGTGAAGTACCACATGGGCTTCTCCTCCGATTTCGCCACCCCGGGCGGCAACGTCCACCTGGCGCTGGCGTTCAACCCGTCGCACCTCGAGATCGTCAACCCCGTGGTCATCGGCTCCGTGCGTGCCCGTATGGACCGCCGCGGTGACAAGGACGGCTCCAGCGTCCTGCCCATCACCATCCACGGTGACTCCGCCATCGCGGGGCAGGGGGTCGTTGCCGAGACCTTCAACATGTCCCAGACCCGTGCCTATGGCGTGGGTGGCACGGTGCGCATCGTCATCAACAACCAGGTAGGCTTCACCACCTCCTATATCCGTGACCTGCGCTCCACCGAATATTGCACCGACATCGCCAAGGCGGTGCAGGCCCCTGTGCTGCACGTCAACGGGGATGACCCGGAAGCCGTGGTGCTGGTGACCCAGATTGCCCTGGATTACCGCAACACCTTCAAGCGCGACGTGGTGATCGAGCTGGTCTGCTACCGTCGTCACGGTCACAACGAGGCCGACGAGCCGAGCGCGACCCAGCCCCTGATGTACCAGAAGATCAAGCAGCACCCGACCCCGCGCAAGATCTACGCCGATCAGCTGATCGCCGAAGGAGCCATCGCGCCGGAGCTGGCCACCACGCTAGTCAACGACTATCGCGATACCCTGGATCGGGGCGAGCGGGTGAGCAAGGAGTGGCGCCCCATGGAGCTGCACTCCGTGGACTGGACGCCGTATCTGGGTCACGACTGGGCCATGGCCTATGACAGCACTGTGCCCATGGATCATCTGAAGGCCCTGGGTGAACGCATCAGCCAGTACCCGGCCACCCATGTGCTGCAACGCCAGGTCGAGAAGATCTACGAAGACCGTCGCCTGATGGCCGCCGGTGAGAAGCTGGTGGACTGGGGCTTTGCCGAGACTCTGGCCTACGCCACCCTGGTGGACAAGGGCTCCCGCATCCGCTTCACCGGGGAAGACTCCGGGCGTGGTACCTTCTTCCATCGCCACGCCGTGCTGCACAGCCAGACCGATGCCAGCACCTACACCCCGCTGTGCAACCTGCATGACGAGCAGGGTCCGTTTGAAGTCTATGACTCCGTGCTGACCGAGAACGCGGTCCTGGCGTTTGAATATGGCTACGCCAGCGCGGAACCGGCCGGCCTCACCATCTGGGAAGCCCAGTTCGGTGACTTCGCCAACTGCGCCCAGGTGGTGGTGGATCAGTTCCTCTCCTCCGGCGAGCAGAAGTGGGGCCGGATGTGCGGCCTGACCATGCTGCTGCCCCACGGTTACGAGGGCCAGGGCCCGGAGCACTCCTCCGCCCGTCTGGAGCGTTACCTGCAGATGTGCGCCCAGCACAACATGCAGGTGTGCGTGCCCTCCACCCCGGCGCAGGTGTTCCACATGCTGCGTCGTCAGGTAGTGCGCCCCATGCGCCGTCCGCTCATCGTGATGACGCCCAAATCCCTGCTGCGCCACCCGCTGGCGGTGAGCAAGCTCGAAGAGCTGGCAGAGGGCACCTTCCAGAACGCCATCGGCGAAATCGATGCGCTGGATCCCAAAGGCGTCAAGCGCGTGGTCTTCTGCTCCGGCAAGGTCTACTACGACCTGCTCGATGCCCGTCGCAAGGCCGAGCAGCAGGACGTGGCCCTGGTACGGATCGAGCAGCTCTACCCCTTCCCGGAAGAGGAAGTGCGCGCCATTCTGGCCGACTATGCCCACGTCACCGACTTCGTCTGGTGTCAAGAGGAGCCGCAGAACCAGGGCGCCTGGTACAGCACCCGTCATCACTACGACAGCGTGCTGCCAAGCCATGCCCGTCTGCGTTATGCCGGTCGCCCGGCGTCGGCCTCACCGGCCGTCGGTTACATGTCCGTCCACGCCAAGCAGCAAAAAGCCCTGGTGGAAGACGCCCTTACCCTGGAATGAACGAGTTGTGGATGAGAGGGCCCGTGTCGGGACCCTCTCTGACCTGGAACAAGCCTGCTGGCCAAGAAGTAACAAGGAACTGATTACATGACTATCGAGATCAAGGTACCGGACCTGCCGGAATCAGTGGCGGATGCCACCATCGCGACCTGGCACAAGAAACCGGGTGATCTGGTTGCCCGTGACGAAGTGCTGGTTGACATCGAAACCGATAAAGTCGTGCTGGAAGTGCCCGCGCCGGAAGCCGGCGTACTGGGCGACATCCTGCAGAGCGAAGGGGCCACCGTGCTCTCCCGCCAGCTGATCGCCATGCTCAAGCCGGCCCCCGTTGCCGGTGAAGCGACCAGCGAGAAGCCGGTGGAAGCCGTGGCCGATGACGCTGCCGATGGCCTGAGCCCGTCCGTGCGCCGCATGGTGGCCGAGCACGACATCGACGTCGCCAAGCTGACCGGCACCGGCAAGGGGGGTCGTGTCACCAAGGAAGACGTGGAAGCCTTCATCAAGAATCTGGGCAAGGCTCCCGTGGCTGCGCCGGCTGCTGCCGCTCCCGTGGCTGCCGCACCGGTTGCCCCGCTGGCCGGTCGCACCGAGAAGCGTGTGCCCATGACCCGTCTGCGCAAGCGCATCGCCGAGCGTCTGCTGGAGGCCAAGAACACCACCGCCATGCTGACCACTTTCAACGAGATCAACATGGCGCCCATCATGAAGCTGCGCAAGCAGTACGGCGAGATCTTCGAGAAGAAGCACGGCATCAAGCTCGGCTTCATGTCCTTCTACGTCAAGGCCGTGGTCGAATCCCTCAAGCGCTACCCGGAAGTGAACGCGGCGCTGGACGGTGACGACATCGTCTACCACAACTACTTCGACGTCAGCATCGCCGTCTCCACCCCCCGTGGTCTGGTGACCCCGGTGCTGCGCGACTGCGACAACATGAGCCTGGCGGACATCGAGAAGGCCATCAAGGATCTGGCCGGCAAGGGCCGTGACGGCAAGCTGACCGTGGATGAACTGACTGGCGGCAACTTCACCATCACCAACGGTGGCGTGTTCGGCTCCCTGATGTCCACCCCCATCATCAACCCGCCCCAGAGCGCCATTCTGGGTATGCACAAGATCCAGGACCGCCCCATGGCCGTCGACGGCAAGGTCGAGATCCTGCCGATGATGTACCTGGCGCTCTCCTACGATCACCGCATCATCGACGGCCGCGAGTCCGTGGGCTTCCTGGTCTCCATCAAGGAGCTCCTGGAAGACCCGACCCGTCTGCTGCTGGATGTCTGAGCAAGCGTGACTGAAAGATAACGAGGGGCCGCCCAGGCCCCCATTCACAGGGGATTGAGAAACACGAGCCCCGGACGGAAATACCTACAACACGGATAGAGCATCTATGAATCTGCATGAATATCAGGCAAAACAGCTGTTTGCCGAGTATGGCCTGCCGGTCTCCGAAGGTTATGCCTGTGCCACCCCGCAGGAAGCGGCCGAAGCGGCCGACAAGATTGGCGGCAACACCTGGGTCGTCAAATGCCAGGTCCACGCCGGTGGCCGCGGTAAAGCGGGCGGCGTCAAGCTGGCCAAGAGCAAGGACGAGATCCGCGCCTTTGCCCAGAACTGGCTCGGCAAGAACCTGGTGACCTATCAGACTGACGCCAATGGTCAGCCGGTTACCAAGATCCTGGTGGAGTCCTGCACCGACATCGCCAAGGAACTGTACCTGGGCGCCGTGGTCGACCGTGGCTCTCGCCGCGTGGTCTTCATGGCTTCCACCGAAGGTGGTGTGGAGATTGAGAAAGTCGCCCACGAAACCCCGGAACTCATTCACAAGGCTGCCATCGATCCCCTGGTAGGCCCGCAGCCTTATCAGGCCCGCGAGCTGGCCTTCAAGCTGGGTCTGGTCGGCGATCAGATCAAGCAGTTCACCAAGATCTTCATGGGCCTGGGCCAGATGTTCCTGGACTGCGACTTCGCCCTGCTGGAGATCAACCCTCTGGTCATCACCGACAAGGGCAACCTGCACTGCCTGGACGGCAAGATCAACATCGACGCCAACGCCCTGTACCGTCAGCCCAAACTGCGCGAGATGCACGATCCGTCCCAGGATGACCCCCGCGAAGCGCACGCCGCCCAGTGGGAGCTGAACTATGTGGCCCTCGATGGCAACATCGGCTGCATGGTCAACGGCGCGGGCCTGGCCATGGGCACCATGGACATCGTCAACCTGCACGGCGGTTCCCCGGCCAACTTCCTGGACGTCGGCGGCGGCGCCACCAAGGAGCGCGTGACCGAGGCCTTCAAGATCATCCTCTCCGACAGCAAGGTACAAGCCGTGCTGGTCAACATCTTCGGTGGCATCGTGCGCTGCGACATGATCGCGGAAGGCATCATCGGCGCCGTCAAGGAAGTGGGTGTGAAAGTGCCCGTGGTGGTGCGTCTGGAAGGCAACAACGCCGAACTGGGTGCCCGTAAACTGGCCGACAGCGGCCTCAATATCATCGCCGCAACGAGTCTGACTGACGCAGCTCAGCAAGTGGTAAAAGCAGCGGAGGCCAAATAATGAGCGTTCTGATCAACAAAGACACCAAGGTGATCTGCCAGGGCTTTACCGGCGGTCAGGGTACCTTCCACTCCGAACAGGCCATTGCCTACGGTACCCAGATGGTTGGTGGCGTGTCCCCGGGCAAGGGTGGCACCACCCACCTGGGCCTGCCGGTGTTCAACACCGTCCGTGACGCCGTGGAAGCCACCGGCGCCACCGCCTCCGTCATCTATGTACCGGCCCCGTTCTGCAAGGACGCCATCCTGGAAGCCATCGATGCCGGTATCAAGCTCATCGTCACCATCACCGAAGGCATCCCTACCCTGGACATGCTGGACGTCAAGGTGAAGCTGCAGGAAACCGGCGTGCGCATGATCGGCCCCAACTGCCCGGGTGTCATCACCCCGGGTGAGTGCAAGATTGGCATCATGCCGGGCCACATCCACAAGCCGGGCAAGGTGGGCATCGTCTCCCGCTCCGGCACCCTGACCTACGAAGCGGTCAAGCAGACCACGGACGAGGGCTTCGGCCAGTCCACCTGCGTCGGTATCGGTGGCGACCCCATCCCGGGTTCCAACTTCATCGACATTCTGGAGATGTTCCAGAACGATCCGCAGACCGAAGCCATCGTGATGATCGGCGAGATCGGCGGCAACGCCGAGGAAGACGCGGCGGCCTACATCAAGGCTCACGTCACCAAGCCGGTGGTCTCCTACATCGCGGGTGTCACCGCCCCGGCTGGCAAGCGCATGGGGCATGCGGGCGCCATCATCGCCGGTGGTAAAGGCACTGCCGCAGAGAAATTTGCCGCCCTGGAAGATGCCGGCGTGAAAACCGTGCGCTCCCTGGCCGATATCGGCAAGGCCCTGCGTGAAGTAACTGGCTGGTAAGTTCTTTAGCCTGTTATCTCGGATAGCAAAATGCCGCCCTTTGGGGCGGCATTTTTTATGGGGATAGTTTGCTTTTTCGCCTGCGTAATACCAATCGGATTAAACATTAGGTCAGTTTTATCCAATCTCGGCTACAAAGTGACATCACCCGCTCCACATCGGCA
>NZ_JAPCIY010000033.1:0-42606 GCF_027707645.1 Aeromonas sp. QDB30
GAAAATCAAAAATTGTTTTTGATGCTCGATGCTGTGAGTGCCCACACAGATTGCTTGATTCAAATTGTTAAAGAGCGACGCAGCTTTTGGCTGCTGCGGGAGTGGCATTCTACTCAACCGCCTTCTCGAGTCAAGCCTTATTTTTACAGGCTTTTCGAGACTACCGACCGGGTTGTTTGCGTTGCCGCTTGCCCTGTCGATGGAGGCGCATTATAGGGAGCGAATTCGTTCTGGCAACCCCTCCTCTGCAATAAAATTGCAAAAATCGGCACTTTTTTAGTTATTCATATCCAAACACAGCTTTTATACAAACTTATCCACAGAAACCGGTGTCATCTTGCTAGAATGGCCGAAAACAAGGAGGCCAAGATGGACTTGCGACTGAGACCTTACAAGGGAAAATGCCCGCAACTGGGCAAACGGGTATATGTGGATCCCTGCGCCACCCTGGTGGGGGATATCCAGCTGGGTGACGATGCCAGCATCTGGCCCATGGTGGCCGCCAGAGGGGACGTCAACCATATCCGCATCGGTGCGCGCAGCAACATTCAGGACGGTACAGTGCTGCACCTGACCCGCAAGAGTGCTGGCAATCCTGGCGGCTATCCGCTGCTTATCGGCGAGGATGTCACGGTCGGACACAAGGCGATGCTGCACGGTTGCACCATAGGCGACCGGGTACTGGTCGGCATGGGTGCCATCCTGCTGGATGGGGTGATCGTTGAAGACGATGTGATGATCGGGGCGGGCAGCCTGGTGCCGCCAGGCAAGCGGCTCGAGGCCGGCTTTCTTTATATGGGCAATCCCGTCAAGCAGGCCCGCCCTCTCAAGCCGGCCGAGATCGCCTTCCTGAAGACTTCGGCCGACAACTATGTGCTGCTCAAGGATGAATACCTGCAAGAGGCCTGACCCTGCAGCCACAAACAGGAAGCCCGGCATGATGCCGGGCTTCTCTTCTTATATAGCTATGTGACCATCAGACAGGATCAGTGGGCCTGATCCCAGTTGTCACCGGTGCCCGCTTCCACCACCAGCGGCACATCCAGTTCGGCCGCACCCGACATCTTCTCCTTGATGAGGGCGATGTACTCTTCCAGCTTCTCTTCGCGGATCTCGAACACCAGTTCATCGTGTACCTGCATCAACATGCGGATCGACTCGTCTTCAATCCCACGGATCCAGCCATCCACGTTGATCATGGCCCGTTTGATGATGTCGGCAGCGGTGCCCTGCATGGGAGCGTTGATGGCGGCCCGTTCGGCCGCCTTGCGCAGACCGGCGTTGCGGGACTTGATATCCGGCAGATAGAGGCGACGGCCAAACAGGGTTTCGACATACCCCTGGACGTCCGCCTGCTGGCGGGTACGCTCCATGTACTCCAGCACACCCGGGTAGCGTTCGAAGTAGAGATCCATGTACTTCTGCGCTTCGGCGCGACCGATCCCCAGCTGCTTGGCCAGACCGAAGGCACTCATGCCATAGATGAGACCAAAGTTGATCGCCTTGGCACTGCGGCGCATGTCGCTGGTCACCGCATCGAGCGCGACCCCGAACACCTCGGCGGCGGTCGCCTTGTGGATGTCCTTGCCCTCGGCGAAGGCGGTCAGCAACCCCTTGTCACCAGAGAGGTGGGCCATGATGCGCAGCTCGATCTGGGAGTAGTCCGCCGCCACCAGCTTGTAACCGGCGCACGGAATGAAGGCCTGCCGAATGCGGCGCCCCTGTTCGTTGCGTACCGGGATGTTCTGCAGGTTGGGATCGGTGGACGAGAGCCGACCGGTCGCCGCCACCGCCTGATGATAGGAGGTGTGCACCCGCCCGGTCTGCGGCTTGATCATCAGCGGCAGCTTGTCGGTGTAGGTGGACTTGAGCTTGGCCAGCCCACGGTGCTCCATCAGCAGTTGCGGCAGCTCATAGGTCTCCGCCAGCTCGGCCAGCACCTCTTCCGCAGTGGATGGCGCTCCCTTGGGGGTCTTTTTGATGATCGGCAGCCCCAGCTTGGTGAAGAGGATTTCACCCAGCTGCTTGGGCGAGGAGAGATTGAACTCCTGCCCGGCCAGCTCGTGGGCCTGCTTCTCCAGCTCTGCCAGACGCACTTCGATCTCCTGGCTCTGCTGATGCAGCAGCTTGGGCTCGATGGTGGTACCGAGTCGCTCCATCCGCGCCAGCACCGGCAGCAGCGGCAGTTCGATCTCGCTGAACACCTTGGCAAGGCCCGGCTCGGCAGAGAGCTTGCCCCACAGTGCCTGATGCAGACGCAGGGTGATGTCGGCATCTTCCGCCGCGTAAGGAGCCGCCTGCTCCAGTTCGATCTGGTTGAAGGTGAGCTGCTTGACCCCCTTGCCAGCAATGTCCTCGAACGAGATGGTCTCGACGTTCAGATACCTGCGGGCCAGGGAATCCATGTCGTGGCGGCTGGCGGTAGAGTTGAGCACATAGGACTCGAGCATGGTGTCGTAGGCGATACCCTGCAGCTCGATGCCGTGGTTGAGCAGCACGTTGTGATCGTACTTGAGGTTCTGCCCCACCTTGAGACGGGCCGGATCTTCCAGCAGCGGCTTGAGCTTGCCCAGCACCACGGCCTCGGTCAGCTGTACCGGCGCCCCCAGATAGTCGTGGCCGAAGGGCACGTAGGCCGCCTTGCCCGGCTCGATGGCAAAGGAGACGCCAACGACGCGCGCTTCCATATAGTCGAGACTGGTGGTCTCGGTGTCGAAGGCAAACAGCGGCGCCGCCTGCAACCGTGCCAGCCACTCATCGAATTCGGCCTCATCCAGGATGCAGCGATAGTCGGTTTCGATGGCGGCTGCCGGGGCGGCGCCTTCCTCATCACTTTCGGCTTCGCTCTCCTCAGCGCCACCGGACTCCAGCTCTTTGATCAGGTTGCGCAGCTCATACTCGCGATAGACCGCCAGCAGAGCCTCTTTGTCGATGGGGCCAAGCTGCAACTCTTCCAGGCTCTGCTCCAGCGCCACGTCGGTCTTGATGGTGGCCAGCACATAGGAAAGGCGCACCTGCTCTTCCTGCTCGCGGAACTTGTCGGCGAACGCCTTGGAGCCACGGAAGCCGAGCGCAGCCACCTTGTCGAGGTTGGCGGCGATCTCGTCGATGCTGCCTATCCCCTGCAACAGAGCCAGTGCGGTCTTCTCGCCGACACCTGTCATGCCGGGAATGTTGTCCACCTTGTCCCCCATCAGCGCCAGGTAATCGATGATGAGCTCGGGCGGTACGCCGAACTTCTCGATCACCCCTTCCCGATCGGTCTTCACATCCTTCATGGTGTCGATCAGGGTGACATGGTCGGAGACCAGCTGCGCCATGTCCTTGTCGCCGGTGCTGATGAGCACAGGCAACTGTTTCTCGGTCGCCTGACGGGCCAGAGTGCCGATCACGTCGTCAGCCTCCACCCCTTCGACCATCAGGAAGGGGAAACCCATCGCCTTGATCATCTGGTGGATAGGGGCGACCTGGCTGCGCAGATCGTCCGGCATGCTGGCGCGTGTTGCCTTGTATTCGGGATAGATGTCGTCACGGAAGGTCTTGCCCTTGGCGTCGAACACCACGGCCACGTGGCAGTCAGGGTACTGCTTGCGAAGGCTGCGCATCATGTTGGCCATGACACGGACGGCGCCGCTAGGCAAGCCGGTCGAGGTGCGCAGATCGGCCTGCTGCGAGGCAAAGAAGGCGCGGTAAAGATATGAAGAGCCGTCGACCAGAATAAGAGGATTGCTAGAGGCCATGAAAATCGTCCTGCCAAGAATAAACAGCCGCTAGGATGCCACAGGGCCCGCACCACACCAAGGGGACTCCCACCATCACCCCGGCGCACCGGTGGGGCACATTGCTGTGGATAACTCTGTGCTCAAAAATGGCACCATTGCATCACGGCCGTGACAAATCTGTGGATTAAAACAAAAAATATCTTTTAAAACATTGCGTTGAGAACATGAAAACTCAACATGACACACTCATCATGATCTCGATCAATGTGGAAAAAAATTCAAGGGGGGTACTGAGGCAGGATCCAAAACGAAACAATCCTAGCACAGGGAGATGACTTGACCAGCGGAGGTCGAACGATAACCATACAAAAGTACAACAATCTACCCTGGCTCACATTTTCAACAACGAGGAGTCTGTCATGAAAAAAGTGGCCGTGATCTTGAGTGGTTGTGGCGTGTTTGACGGCGCCGAAATCCACGAGGCCGTCATCAGCCTGCTGGCGCTGGCCCGTCAGGGAGCATCCGTTCAATGCTTCGCCCCCAATGTCCCTCAGCTTCATGTCATCAATCACCTGACCGGCGAGGTCAGCGAGGGAGAGAACCGCAACGTGCTGGTCGAGGCGGCCCGCATCTGCCGCGGCCAGATCAGAGATGCGGCTGAACTGGATGCAGCCGACTTCGACGCCCTGCTGGTGCCGGGCGGCTTCGGCGCCGCCAAGAACCTGTGTGACTTCGCCATCAAGGGCGCAGAGTGCCGCATCCAGCCGGATGTGCTGAAGGCCTGCCAGAGCTTTGCCAGAGCCGGCAAACCGGCCGCCTACATCTGCATCGCACCGGCCATGATCCCGCTCATCTATGGGGCAGGCACCCTGGCCACCATTGGCAACGACGAGGGCGCCGCCAACGCCATCGAAGCCATGGGTGGCAGTCATCTCGACTGCCCGGTGAGCGAATTCGTGGTGGATCAGGAGCGCAAGGTCATCTCCACCCCTGCCTACATGCTGGCCAACAATATTGTGGAGGCGGCGGACGGCATCGAGAAGACCGTCAAACAGCTACTGGCACTCTGATTGCCCGGCAGACCAAAACAAGCGGGCCGCTCAAGGAGCGGCCCGCTTTCATTCCGGTCAGTCTAGACGGGATCAGATGGCATCGCCCATCTGGTCCATCTTGCCCAGCAGGGCACGCAGACGCTCTTGCCAGGCAACGTGCTCGTTGCGCAGTTGGTGGTTTTCGTCTTGCAGCTTGCTGTTCTGCTCTTTCAGCTCGTCCAGCTCCATCTTCAGCAAGGAGATGTTGTCGACGGCGGATTGTACTTTGGATTCGAGTTGCTCAAGGACTTCTAGTGACATATGCATACCTGTATGTTCAATTGCGATGCCCCACAGAGGGCGATTCAAGCGCGTGGAGCCAGCATACCCTGATGCGCTCGGCACAAACAAGCCAGCACGTTGCAAAATGCGCCCTGCGGCCCGGTATTGCTTAAATATGCGTCGGTTTTTCTCGCAGGCAGCAGGAACCTCGATCCCGGGCGTCCGCCGTGGCATAACCCGCCCTCCTGCCGATGCCGTCATCAGCCATGCAAGGCGATGAAGCCCCCCATCATCAGACAGGCCACGGCGTACATCAGCAGGCCGTAGAGCAGGTTCCAGCGCAGCAGCAGCCCGGCGCTCAGGTTGTAGCGGGACGCCAGCGCCAGATTGGAGCCGGAGAGCGGGCTCGTCCCGGTCGCCAGCCCCCACCCCATGAGGAAGCACATGCCAAGCAGGCTGGGATCCGGTGCCAGCGGCCAGAGCAGCGGCGCCACCCCCGAGATGCTGATGAGAGGATGCACGCCCACTATGGCCACCAGGAAGATCAGCAGCAGGGTCAGGCAGGCTTCCAGCCAGCCGAAGTGGTTGAACAGCGGCAGGCCGTGGCCACTGCCAAAGTCCAGTACTGACAGCGCGCTGTTGATGCCAGCCGCCAGCAGGCCGGCCCCCAGAAACAGCACAAGCTGGCCACCGATAGCCGGGAAGCGCTCCACCACCTGGCGCTTGAGAGCTGCCCCTCGCCCCGCTTGCGGCATGAACAGCAAGGCCAGCAAGGGCGCCACCAGGGCGATCACCGCCAGAATGCTGAGTCCGGGCCAGAAACGGTGGATCACCAGCACCAGCAGTGCCAGGGTCACCGGTAGCCCCAGGGTCTGGAGCCGCAGCGGATAGCCTTCAAAGGTCTCCACACCGAGTCGCTCTACCTGCCAGGCCGTCAGCCCCATGGCCAGCAAGGCCGCCAGTATGCCAAAAGGCAGTATGCTGCCCAGTTGCAGACCCGGTGCATAGGTGAGGGCCACCGCCATGGCGACGAAGAAGGGGGACCAAAACGCAGCCGCACAGAAGATCCGGCTCAGCACCATGACCTGACGCCGCTCCAGCGTCCCGTTGCGCTCCAGCCGATCGCCGATGATGAAGAGCACCGAAAGATTGATGACGGCCCCCAGCAGATTGAGGCTGGCCATGGTGCTCCACAGCCCCTTGCGACCGGACCAGGAGGCGGTGCCTGTCAAGAGGCCGGAGGTAGCCAGATTGAGGGTGCTCACTGCGGCAAACATGGTCAGCATGTTGATGTTCGGCAAGAGCCAGTCACCTGGGCTGAGGCTGGCCCCCCGCCACCAGGAAAAGAGCAGCAGCAGGAGCGCCGCGCCGTAGAGGGCCAGCGCCTGGCGCCGTGCGGCACCCACCAGCCAGGGCCAGGTGAGCAGGGAGGCGGCCCAGGCCGCGATGGCGGCGGGCCAGGGGGAGAAGTCCAGATAAAGGTGCAGCAGGTTGAGCAGCCACATCCCCAGGATCAGAAAGCCTGACCAGCGCTTGACCATACAACGGCCTCGGTCAGGGGATCAGAGGCACTGATCCATGTCCAGGGAAGGTTTGTCGCACTCGGGGCGGCCCACAATCCTGGCGGGCACGCCAGCGACCGTGGTGTGAGGCGGCACCGGGTTGATCACCACGCTGCCGGCACCGATCTTGGCACCGACGCCCACCTCGATGTTGCCGAGCACCTTGGCCCCCGCCCCTATCATCACCCCTTCCCGGATTTTGGGGTGACGATCGCCACTCTCCTTGCCGGTCCCCCCCAGAGTCACACTCTGAAGGATGGAGACGTCGTTCTCGATGACGGCGGTTTCGCCGACCACGATACCGGTGGCATGGTCAAACATGATGCCCTTGCCGATGCGGGCGGCCGGGTGTACATCCACGCCGAACACCACGGAGATCTGGTTTTGCAGATAGAGCGCCAGGGCACGGCGTCCCTGACGCCACAACCAGTTGGCCACCCGATACCCCTGAAGAGCATGGAATCCCTTGAGGTAGAGCAGCGGGGTGGAGAAGAGGTCGACCGCCGGGTCGCGATCCTGCACCGCGCAGATGTCGGCGGCCACTGCGGCCAGCAGCTCGGGCTCGCTGCGCAGGGCCAGCTCGATCACTTCCCGCAAGGCTATGGCAGGCATGGTGGTGCTGTCGAGCTTGTTGGCGAGCTGGAAGCTCAGCGCCGAGCGCAAATCCCGGTGATTGAGAATGGTGGAATGAAAGAAGCTGGCCAGCATGGGCTCCTGGGCCGCCATGCTCTGCGCTTCCTGCTGAATTTTTTGCCAGGTTCTGGCAACCAGATCATCCATGTTGCAGCCTACTGTTGTTCAGGGTGAGTGCTTTGTCGTTCTTTTGTCAGCACCGAGATGGGGTCCATGTGAATGATCACATCCATCCGCTCGAAGGCCTGGCGGACGGCCAGTTCAGCCTCGTCGGCTATCTGATGGGCCCTGACCAGAGGCAGTTGATCATCGAGTTCCAGATGCAACTGCACGAAACGGGTCGGCCCGGATTGGCGGGTACGCAGGTCATGTACGCCATGCACCCCCTCTACGGCGCAGCAGAGGGCCATTATTCTCGCTTGTTCCTCCTCTGGCAACTGACGATCGAGCAGGGCCTGTACCGATTCGTAACCGATATGGACGGCCCCCCACACCAGGAACAGACCGATCAGAATGGCAAACAGGCCGTCGGCCCAGTACCACCCCTGCCCCGCCAGCACCAGTGCTACCAGCACGCCGCCATTGAGCAGCAGGTCGGAACGGTAGTGCAGCATGTCGGCCTTGATGGCCACACTGTTGGTCTTGCGGATGACAAAGCCCTGGAAGCTCACCAGCAACAGGGTCAGCACGATGGAGCCGACGCTGACCCAGATCCCCGCCTCCAGGCGCACCACGGGCACCTGATTCAGCATCGACGAGATGCCGTGCATCACCAGCAGCAGGGCGGACCCCGAGATAAAGGCCGACTGCACCAGACCCGCCAGGGACTCCGCCTTGCCGTGGCCGAAGCGATGCTCTTCGTCGGCAGGTGCCAGCGCATAACGGATGGCCAGCAGATTGATGAGAGAGGCGCTGATGTCCATGAAGGAATCGGTCAGGGATGCCAGCAGGCTGGATGAATCCGTCATCAGCCAAGCGATCAGTTTGCCCAGGATGAGCAGGGTGGCGGTGGTCACAGCGGCCATGCTGGCCAGGGTAACCCAGCGGGAATAGTGTTGGTGGCTCAAAACCGGCTTTCCTCCGACGCGTAAAAACTTATTATACCCTGACCCGGACGTCAGTTTGGCGTGCAAAATCAACAGAGTGACTCCCAGATGAACAAAATACTCCTGGTCGACGACGATCTCGCACTGACCCAGCTGCTCACCGAAATCCTGACCCTGGAGGGGTTTGAGGTCACCGTCGCCGAGGATGGGGAAGAGGGATTGCAGCGACTGGCAGAACAGGCTTTCGACCTGGTGCTGCTGGACGTCATGATGCCCAGACTCAACGGTTTCGCCATGCTGACCCGGCTGCGCAAGACCCACGACACCCCGGTGTTGATGCTGACCGCCCGTGGCGACAGCCAGGATCGGGTCAACGGGCTGGAGGCCGGTGCCGACGACTATCTCGCCAAGCCGTTCGACGACAGGGAACTGCTGGCCCGGGTGCGTGCCATCCTGCGTCGGACCCAGAGCCAGGCTCCCCAGCGCGGAGCCCCGGACGAGCTGAGATTCATGGATCTGGTGCTGCAGCCCGGCCTGCAACAGGCTCGCTGCGACGATCAGTTGCTGGAGCTCACTGCCACCGAGTTCGGCCTGCTGGAGTGCCTGCTGCGCAATCCGGGCCAGATCGTCAGCAAGGGCCTGCTCTCCGAGCAGGTGCTGGGCAAGAAGCTCGAACCTTTCGATCGGGCCATCGACATGCACCTGAGCAACCTGCGCAAGAAGCTGCCGGAGCGGGCTGACGGCCAGCCCCGCTTCAAGACGGTGCGGGGACGAGGCTACCTGTGGCTGGAGCAGGCATGAAATCGGCCCGCACCTTCAACGGTCTTTCCACCCAGATCTTCCTCTGGTTCTGGTTCATCCTGCTGCTGGTCGTGGCTGCGGTGGTGATCCTCCCCACCCTGGACCCCCGCAATATCATCCCGCTGCCGGCCCACGAGGTCACCCGTCTCAACAACAACCTGGCGGCGCTGCAACGGGGCGCGGATCCCGAGCAGGATTTCGATCTGGCCAAGGCCATCGATGCCGCGGGCCTCTTGCCGGTGGACAACATCTATCTACGCGATGCCAAGGGGCAGATGCAGTCCAGCACCCGGCTGAGCAAGTTCGTGATCCGTTTCATGCTCGACTCGGACAACCCGGCCAAGCCCATGCTGGGCAGCGAACACCAGCGCGCCATCGCCGGCCCCTTCCAGATGGTCCATCACGGCCAGACCTATCACGTCTATTTCGGTCTGAACGTCGAAAACTCCTACCTGTTCCTCTTCATCCAGATCCTGGATCACCCCATCCAGATCCTGGGCATCGCCATGCTGGTCAGCACCCCGCTCTGTCTGTTGCTCGCCTGGCGCCTGACCCGCCCCATACTGCAGTTGCAGCAGTCGGTCTCCCAACTCGCCCAGGGCAACCTGGAAATACAGATCCCCAACCTGGGTCGGCGCGACGAGATAGGCCAGCTGGCCGAACATGTCAGTCGCATGGTCGACACCCTCAAGGACATGATCCAGAAGCAGAAGCAGTTGCTCTCCGACATCTCCCACGAGCTGCGCAGCCCCCTGACCCGCATCCAGCTCGCACAGGCGCTGATCCGCCGCAAGCAGGGGGACAGCGCCGAGCTGGCGCGCATCGAAGGGGAGATAGCCCGGCTCGACAAGCTGATAGGGGATCTGCTGGATCTGTCGCGGGTGCAGCAACATGTGGAGGCGCCGGTGACGCTGCCCCTGGCGGAGCTGCTGGAGCCCATCCTGGACGATGCCATGTTCGAGGCAAACCAGAACGGCAAACAGCTCAGGCTCCCTTCCCTGCCCGCCGAATCCCTCACCATGTGGCCGGAGCTGCTGGCGCGCGCCCTGGAAAATCCCCTGCGCAACGCCCTCAAGTATGCCCGCGAGTTCATCAAGGTGGACTGGTACCGGGAGGGACGGGAATGGGTGATGACCATACGGGATGACGGCCCGGGCGTGCCGGTGGAGCAGCAGCCCCGGTTGTTCCTGCCCTTCTTTCGGGTGGACGATGCCCGCAACGCCAAGACCGGGGGCACGGGTCTCGGCCTTGCCATCGCCGCCGAGGCGATCCAGCGTCATGGGGGGACCATCCGGGCCAGCAGCAATCAGCCGACCGGACTGGTCATCACCATCCGTCTGCCCATGCCCTGACCTCCCCCTTTTCATCGGCACGGGTGCTGGGTATGCTGGCGCCCGTTTCGCACCAGCCCAGGATCCTTCCATGCTCGATATCGTGCTCTACCAACCGGAAATCCCCCCCAACACCGGCAACATCATTCGCCTCTGCGCCAATACCGGCTACCGGTTGCACCTGATAGAGCCCCTGGGGTTCGAGTGGGATGACAAACGGGTCAAGCGGGCCGGGCTCGACTATCACGAGTTTGCCGACGTCAAGCGCTGGCCTGACTATGAGGCGTTTCTGACGGCCGTCGCCCCCCAACGGGTCTTTGCCTGCACCACCAAGGGACGCACCGCCCACTCGGCGGCCCGGTTTGCCCCCGGTGACGCCCTGCTGTTCGGGCCCGAGAGCCGAGGCCTGCCCATGGAGATCATCGAGAGCCTGCCATTCGAGCAGCGGCTGCGCATCCCCATGCTGCCCCAGAGCCGCAGCATGAATCTGGCCAACGCCGTCGCGGTGTTCGTCTACGAGAGCTGGCGACAGTTCGACTATTCAGGCTCGCTCTGACCGCTGACGATATTGGCAAGACGGCCAGGATTCAGACTGACTGCGCCGCCCCCTGCCCCGCCAGCAGCCGTCCATCACGCTCCAGTCGCCAGCAGAGCCAGCCCAGCGTCAGGCCACGACCGGCCATCAAGGCACTCATGGCGGCCCACAGGGCCGCCACACCCCATCCCTGGCAGAACCACCAGATGGGAAAGAAGCCGGCAAACACCGCCACCAGCATGCTGTTGCGCATCTCCCGGGCCCGGGTGGCGCCGATAAAGACTCCGTCCAGCAGGAAGCACCAGACCGCCAGCAGCGGCATGGCCACCAGCCAGGGGAGCTGACGTTGCGCCTCGGCGATCACCGCCGGTATGTCGGTAATGTGGCGGATGAGCCAGTGTCCCCCCAGGGCAAACGAGAGGGTGAATGCCAGGGCGATCAGCAGCGCCCAGCCCAGATTGAGGACGATGGCCTCCCGCAGCAGCGGCCGATCACGCCGCCCGATGGCACGCCCTACCATGGCTTCCACCGCATAGGCAAATCCATCCAGCCCGTAGGAAATCAGCATCAGGAAATTGAGCAGCACCGCATTGGCGGCCACCGCCACATCCCCCAGCCTGGCCCCCTGCAGAGTCATGAACACGAAGCAGAGTTGCAGGCAGAGGGAGCGGATGAAAATATCCCGGTTCAGGGCGAGCAGCCGCAGCAGGGCCGGCCACTGGCGCCAGCGCTGCCAGGCGTTGTGCCACACCCCGGGATCAAGTCGGCGCAGATGCCGGCTCACCAGCCAGAACCCCACCCCGAGCGTGCTGTAATCCGCCAGCAGGGACGCTGCGGCCACCCCTTTCACCTGCCAGCCCAATCCCAGCACGAACCAGGCATCCAGCACCATGTTGACGAGATTGCCCAGGATCAGCAGCAGCATGGGACTGCGTGCATCCTGCATGCCCAGCAACCACCCCATGATGACCAGATTGCACAAGGCCGCCGGGGCGCTCCAGACCCGCACCGACACATATTGACCGGCATAGGTCTGTACCTCGGAAGAGCCGCCGCCGAGGGCGATGATGGCAGGCAGGAACGGCAACAACAGGAGCAACAGCACCATGCCCAGTCCGATCGCCAAGCCCAGGGCCCGCGCCAGGGTGTCGAGCTGCCCTTCGGCATGGGCTGCACCTTGAGCCTGGGCGGTCAGCCCTGTGGTGGACATGCGCAGGAAGCCAAGCAACCAGAACAGCAGATTGATGAAGGTCGCACCGACCGACACGCCCCCCAGAAACCAGGCCTGGCCAAGATGACCGATCACCCAGGTGTCCACCAACCCCAGCAAGGGCGTGGTGACGTTGGAGAACACCATGGGCAGGGCCAGGGCGAAGACGGCTCTGTGGCGGCGAGGATCCTTCAGCCAGGCGGGAATCAGCATGGTGTGCGCCGGGATCACTCGCCAGCCAGCCGCACAATGCGCGCGAAGTCGGCCACCATGGCCTGCATGTCCACGTGGGGCACCTCACCCGGTGCCACTTTGGGTCGGAAGGTGGCCACCAGCTTCCCCTCGGGGTTGATCAGCACGATGGAGGCGGAGTGGTCGATCAGGTAGTCCTTGCGATCCCCTTCCACGATGGAATAGACCAGCCCCAGATTGCGGACCAGAGGAAAGAGGGCACTGTGAGGTGCTGTCGCCGCCTTGAACTCGGGCTCGAAGAAGGCGGTATAGCTTTTCAGGCGGGCGCTGTCATCCCGTTGGGGATCCGCCGAGATGAATACCACCTGGCTAGTGGGGGCTATCTTCTTCAACGCCGGATAGACGCTGCGCAGATCCGCCAGCGTGGTCGGACAGACATCCGGGCAGTAGGTGTAGCCGATGAACAGAAAGCTCCAGTGTCCCGTCAGGTTGGCAGGGGTAAAGGGCTGTGCATCCGCATCCGTGAGGGTAAACGGGTTGATGTCTCGCCCCGCCGGGTAGTAATCGGCCTGTTCCGGCACCGCGGGCTGACGCCAGTAATAAGCCGCCGCAATGGCGCCGATGAACAGCAACAGCAGCAGCAGCAGCAGGTAAAAGCGTGGTTTAACCATATAAAACAAAGCCTTGCTTATGTTAGAAGCCCAGGGGGCAAAACCGGTAGGGGTCATTGTAACCCGCCCGCCCCCGCCGCTGGCTAGTCTTGCATCCCGGCGGGAAAGCGTCTGTGCCATGGATAAGCCGCATCGGCGCCAAAACAAGAGCCCCGCTCTGGCGGGGCTCTTGTCTGTACAGGAAGAGGGATCAGGGCCGCAGCCTGTGCTGCGGCTGGGCACGTCTCAGGGGGACGCGCAGCGGGATGACGGGGGCAGTCCAGGGCTCATCCGGCAATCCGATGTCGTGATGACGGCGAAACAGACGAACCAGGCGGACAATCTTGTCTTTGGGGCACCCAAGCCAGATGGTCCAACCATCTCCCTTGTGATAGACCCAGAGCGCATAGAACCATGTCATCCGACTGCCCTTGATGAATCGGGTGATGGAAGATGCGGGCGCTGCGGCCGGCACCGGATCCCACGGCGAGCTTGAAGCCATACCTGTCCTCCTTGCTCAACAGGTCACGCTGACGGGTCTCTTTGTCCCCAACGACGAACCAACCACGGCAGCGTACTGACTGTACGAGTCCCCAGTCTGAGGCGACTCTCCCTTCTGCGCACCGACCCGGCGATCATGCATCCCTGCCATGGCGTACTGCCCGGTGCGACTCCCCCTTCCCTGATCACCGACCATGACAGGGGCCTTATCAAAGGATATATCCGAAATGCATGTCGTGCGGCGAGACTGTGCACAGGAAGGAGAAGCGAAAAGGTGGGGAGGAAGATGCCATCGGCAGATGAAAATGAAGAGGCCTCCCGCAGGAGGCCTCTTCATCGCATCGGATGCTTACATCCAGTCGGCGTTGCGGATCACGCCAACCGCCAGGCCCTCTATGGTAAGGTGCTGACTGGCGAGATCCACCTCGATGGGGGAGAGCTCTTCGTTTTCCGGCAGCAGCCACACCTGGCTGCCCTTGCGCTGGAAGCGCTTGACGGTGACGTCCTCGTCCAGACGTGCCACCACGACCTGGCCGTTGCGTACCTCCTGGGTCTTGTGTACCGCCAGCAGGTCCCCGTCCATGATACCGATGTTCTTCATGCTCATGCCCTGCACCCGCAGCAGGAAGTCTGCCCGCGGGTGGAACAGGGCGGGATCCACCTGGTAGTGGCTCTCGATGTGTTCCTGGGCCAGGATGGGTTCCCCGGCCGCCACCTTGCCAATCAGTGGCAGGCCGTTTTCTTCAGGCTGCACGTCCTCTTCTTCGAGCAGCAGACGAATGCCGCGGGACGTACCCGGCATGATCTCGATGACCCCTTTTTTGGCCAGGGCCTTCAGATGTTCTTCGGCCGCGTTGGCCGACTTGAAGCCAAGCTTCTGGGCAATCTCGGCACGAGTCGGCGGCATGCCGGTCTCGTTCATGTTCGCCTTGATGAGCTCGAGTACTTCAGCCTGGCGAGGGGTAAGGGGTTTCATAGCATGGGCACCTGTCTTTTTATACAGCACACTGGCAGTATATACAGTGCTGGGGCCAAGGCAAGGCGCAACTGGCATTTGTCGCGACCCGACGCACATTTGTCCCTCCCCCCGCCCTGAAGTGCCGACTCATCGTACCTCTCGGCGACAAGCAGTCGGTGATTTGCTATGCTCACGCCGCATTTTTTTGGAGAGCAGACGCACATGTCCCTTGGACAGAAGATATCCAGAGCCATCCTGCAATGGCCGGTCAGCGGCTTGGTCAATCACAAGAGCCTGCCGGAAAACCCCATCACCGAGCTCAAGCTGGATCCGGCCAGACCCATCGTCTATGCCCTGAAGACCAGCTCGATCACCGACCTGATGACCCTGCAACAGTGCTGCGAGGATCTCGGCCTGCCCGGCCCCTTCACGCCGCTGGAGCTGAACGGTCAGCTGCTGCCACGCTACGTCTGTCTGGACCGTCCGCCTCCCCTGTTCGGCACGCGCAACAAGCCGCTCCCCTTCCTGCAGGAGTTCCACCAGCTGCTGGACCTGCACAAGCAGGATCCGGCGCTGGACATCCAGGTAGTACCCGTCACCCTGTTCTGGGGCCGCGCCCCGGGCCGGGAAGGCGAGGAGGCCTCCGGCTGGAACATCATCAGCAGCCTGGCGCCAAACCGCCTGAAGAAGGCGCTGATCGTGATCCTGAAAGGGCGCGAGAACCTGGTGCGCTTCTCCCCGCCCCTCTCTCTGCGCTACATGGCGGACAAGCACGGCACCGACGAGGCCATCGCCCACAAGCTGGCGCGGGTGGCCCGCACCCACTTCAGCCGCCAGCAGCTGGCCGCCACCGGGCCCAAGCTGCCGAACCGCAACCTGCTGTTCAAGCAACTGCTGGATTCGAGCGTGATCCAGCAGGCCATCGAGGAGGAGGCCAGACGGGAAGGGATCAGCCTGGAGAAGGCGCAAAAGCGTGCCCACGGCTACATGGACGAGATCGCCTCCAATTTCTCCTATCGGTTGATCCGCCTCGGCGAAAGCTTCCTTGGCTGGCTGTGGAACAAGCTCTATCGCGGCCTCTCGGTCAACGGAGCAGAGCAGGTGCGTCAGCTGGCCCAGGAAGGGCATGAGATCGTCTACGTCCCCTGCCATCGCAGCCACATGGATTACCTGCTGCTCTCCTACGTCATCTACCACCAGGGCATGGTGCCACCCCACATCGCGGCGGGCATCAACCTCAACTTCTGGCCGGCAGGCCCCATCTTCCGCCACGGCGGCGCCTTCTTCATCCGCCGCACCTTCAAGGGCAATCCGCTCTACAGCACGGTATTCCGGGAGTACCTCAACCTGCTGTTTGCCAAGGGCTACTCGGTGGAGTTCTTCACCGAGGGCGGGCGTTCGCGTACCGGTCGCCTGCTGCCCCCCAAGACCGGCATGCTGGCCATGACCCTGCAGGCCATGATGCGCGGGCTGGACAGGCCGGTCACCCTGGTCCCCGTCTACCTCGGCTACGAGCACGTGATGGAGGTGAATACCTACCACAACGAACTCAAGGGGAGCCGCAAGGAGAAGGAGAGCTTCCTGCAGGTGCTCGGCATCCTGCGCAAGCTGCGCAACTATGGCCGTGGCTTCGTCAATTTCGGCGAGCCGCTGACCCTCAACAGCTACCTCGGCGAACATGTGCCCACCTGGAAGGAGAGCATCGGCCGGGAGGAGCGCCCCGAGTGGATGGCCTCCACCGTCAACCAGCTGGCCGAGCTGCTGATGACCCGCATCAACGATGCCGCCGCCGTCAACGGCTTGACCCTGAGTGCCCTGGCCCTGCTGGCCGCCGAGCGCCACGCCCTGACCCGAGACGAACTCCAGGCCCAGCTCAACACCTATCTGGACCTGCTCAAGCAAGTGCCCTACAGCCCGCACAGCACCATCCCGGACGAGGACGCCAGAACCCTGCTGGAGCAGGCGATGGAGCTCAACAAGTTCGAGGTGAGCGAGGACAAGCTGGGCCAGATCATCAGCCTGGACCGCTATCAGGCGATCCTGCTCACCTACTACCGCAACAACATACTGCACCTGTTCGCCATGCCCTCCCTGGTGGCGGCCCTGATCGAGCGGTGCGAGGGGATCTCCCGCAGCGAGATCGTCGCCCGCTGTGTCGACATCTACCCCCTGCTCAAGACCGAACTCTTCCTGCGCTATGAAGAGGAGGAGCTGCCTGAACTGATCGATGCCCTGCTGGCCGAGCTGTTACGCCAGCAACTGGTCGAGGCCCGCGACGGCGGCTACTGGGTCAACCCCGGCAACCAGATGCGCCTGCTGCTCTTGGCCGAAAGCATCCAGGAGACCCTGCAACGCTACGCCATCGTGCTGACCCGCATGCTGGCCCAGCCCCACATCGAGGCGGAGCAGCTGGAAGCGGACGGCCTGATGATGGCGGAGCGCCTCGGTACCCTGCACGGCATCAACGCCCCCGAGTTCTTCGACCAGAAGCTGTTCAGCACCCTGATCCACACCCTGCGCAGCGAAGGCTATCTGGATCCGGGTTGCAAACCGGATCTCGGCCGCTTCCAGGCATTGGCCGACAACATAGTGCCGCTGCTCAGCAACAAGATCCGCCGCACCATCCAGGCGGGCAACCGGCTCTGAGGCGTCGACACCCAACAAAAAGGCCGCATCATGCGCAATGCTGTTCACTTAAGAGAATTTGAGTTCCAGTCCACGTAGTATCAGGACAAAAAATCGAGGGAGGCATGATGCCTCCCTCTTTCTATTGCAAGCCCCGCTGGATAAAGGCTGGAGGAAGATCGACTGGACACAGCCTTGCCCCCTCAACTCAAATCCAATTTATGAATAATCAGTCAAAAAAGTGCTTATCTGAACAGCATTGCGCATCATGCGGCCTTTTTTCATCCAGGAAGGGGGCGGGTTAGAGGTAGTGAACCATCACCCCGAGCAGCACCAGCGCCCCCACGTAGTTGTTGTTGAGGAAGGCCTGGAAGCAGGCTTCCCGCTGCCGCTCACGGATCAGTCGCTGTTGGTAGACGAACAGCGCCGCCGCCCCCAGCAGTCCCCAGTAATAACCTGACCCCAACCCCATCAGCTGCCCGACCCCCAGCAGGATCAGCAGGGTCGCCAGTTGCAGCGCGCCGATGATCCGCTTGTCGTGACGGCCGAACAGGATGGCGCTCGATTTCAGGCCGAGCTTGAGGTCGTCATCCCTGTCCACCATGGCGTACTCGGTGTCATAAGCGATAGTCCACAGCAGGTTGGCAAGAAACAACAGCCAGGCTTCCGGCGGCAGGGCATTGGCCTGGGCCGCGTAGGCCATGGGAATGGACCAGGAGAAGGCCATGCCGAGCACCAGCTGGGGGATGGGGATGAAGCGCTTCATGAAGGGGTAGCAGACCGCCAGCAGCAGACCGGCAAAGGACAGGCTGATGGTGAGTGGGTTCAACGTCAGCACCAGGGCGAACGAGAGAAGCGCCAGCACGGCGAACAGCACCAGCACTTCCCGCTCGGCGACCCGCCCCATGGGCAGCGGTCGCCCGGCGGTGCGTTTCACATGACCATCGAAGTTGCGATCCGCATAGTCATTGATGACACAGCCGGCGGAGCGCATCAGAAAAACGCCCACCACGAACACGGTCAGGATCCAGGGGTCAGGCAGGCCACCAGCCGCCAGACAGAGCGCCCACAGGGTCGGCCACAGCAGCAGCAGGGTACCGATGGGCTTGTCGATGCGGGCCAACTGCGCATAGGCCAGTCCCCGCTCCTTGGTTAACAGCTTCACTCCAGCTCCTTATCCGATGGCAACGAATGAGACGATAGCGAGGGCAGGAAAAGTTCATGGACCAGCAGTGGCCATTGCCCCAGAAACAGGCGGGAACGACGCCCCCAGACGGTGGCGGCCGGACACCAGGGATTGCTCGCTATCTCGAAACAGGCCAGTTGCAGGTGATCCCGCCGCGCCGGTGCCTCACCGAAAATGCGCTCTCCCAGCGGCTGCTCTCCCAGATCCTGCAAACCGCCCCCCTGCAAGGCCGCTTCGGCAAACAGGGTCCAACCCAGGATGGCAGGCCCGCCATCACCGTGCAGGATCACCTCGCGGCACATGCCCACGGGGGCCGACACCGCCACCAGCGCCTGCTCGTCCACCGTCAGCGACACGGCGCGATTGCCGAGCAGTTGCACCGAGAGATGATGATTGTAACGACGCAGGCGCCGGGTCATGGAATCGGCCTCCAGCAACCAGGGACGCAGCGCCTCGGGCGGTTCGCACTCTGCAGGCGCCCGCCACGGGACGAGCTGGACGAGGGGAACAGTCAACTCGGACTTCACAGCTTCACCATCCGGAGATTTCCGTTGTCAGGTTAAAAACCGGTTTATTATCCGTAAATCAATGGCGAATTGTAAGAACATCCGTGCTTGACGGCCCCGATGGCAGCATCAAAAATGGGGCATCCGTCGCTGCCGAGCCATCCAGATGAAGATCTTCAGAATTCTGCTGCTGTCCCTGGGTTGTACCCTCTTGAATACGCAGGCCTTCGCCAACGAGGAAGAGGCCACCGATCCCGCCTCCTCCGCCGTCCAGCCGGGATTCGCCTATCACGCACTGGATCCGGACATCATCACCAACTATCTTGGCGACGGCAAAACCCTCGGCTATGTACGGGTGACGGTAGAGCTGATGGCCACGGACGCTGCCGACCTCAAGTTGCTGGAGCAGCACGACCCCCTGATCCGCGACGCCATCATCCGGCTGATTGGCAGCAAGACGGGCGCACAGATCAAGTCCCTGGTGAACCGGGAAGAGCTGCGCAAGGAGTGTGAGGCCAAGGTCAACGAACTGCTGGTCAAGGAGACGGGCAAGAAGGCGGTCCGCGAGCTCATCTTCACCAAATACCTGTACCAGTAACCACACCGGGAGGGGTCCTGCCCCTCTCACCCGTTGCATTCACTGTCGAGGACGTCATGGGTCACAAGACGCTGTGTGAGTGGCGCCGTCACGAGATCCCCGCCGATCTCAAGACGCTGCGCAAGATTGTGCGCAAACCCAAATTCGTGTGTGGCAAGTGTGCCCGCAGCGCCAATGACAAGGATTACCTGTGCCAGCCGCTGCGGCTGAAGAATAAAGAAGGGTAGCTCCCTCTTCTCACGAAGAGGTTCACGCAATATTTCAGAAGAGAGAGGAAGGCTGATTTATTGATCAGTCCAGCCATGGCGACCCTGTTCAAACAGGCGACGGGCCTGCACGTCGTTGGGACAGACGCCGCGATACTCCTCTCCCGACCGTCCTGCCAGATAGAGATGCTCGGGTCGGCAATACCAGGCCAGCCCCTTCTGGCGACCCTGCTCCCAAAGGGCAAGGTCCACTTTTTCCCCGCACTGGGTCTGGTGAAAAGCCACCCGATCGCCAGCAAAACCGAGCTTGCCGTCCGCCTCTCCCACATCGCTCCACACCTTCTCGCAAGGGTCGTCGGAGTTGGAAACACAGCCCCCGAGCAGGGCGGCACAAAACATGATGACGAGTGAGCGCATATTCATCCTTGGCGTCGTTGGAATCTTTGTTGAGCCGCTGCCTGCCTCGTACAGCGTCATTTGAGCAGTTCATTCTAACCAGCCCGCCCCGTTCTCACCAAGGGCTGCCCCCCTCGCCACACAAAAAATCGGGCGGGCACCAGGCCCGCCCTCAGGCGTTACAGGGAGTCACTGATCGTCGAGAGGGTCATAGTCCTGCCAGCTCTCGTCATCCAGCTCCTCCAGCTCGTCTTCCCAGGATTCCGGCTCCCAGTCATCATCGAGATCGAAATCAGGCGTCTGCGTACCCATGCTCATTCTCCTTGGATAGTGCACCGGCCTACAAAGTCTATCCAGAATAATGGGGCTCGCCAGTGGTTCCGATCAGAGCTTTACCAAGGTGCAGCCAGCCACCTGGAGTCATGGCTCCGGTGGCATCCACGCTCTGCTCCAACCCGGTGACAGACCGGGCGAACACGTCGGCTGGCAGTGCCCGCGCAGGACGACGGTGCACCGACCGGGTCTTAGGTCACAACGCCTTGAACATGCTTGCCTCGCCCTGTCGTGGCATCGCTCGTCAGGTGCTCTGGCGCTTTTGCAATTGAAAATCCAGGGCGAGGCTCATGCCGGCCACCTCCTCGCCCGCCAACTGGCGCAGGATCAGCTCCGCCGCCTCCCTGCCCATCTGGTGATAGGGGATCCTGACCGAAGTCAGCGCAGGATGACAGGCGCGCGCCACATCCAGATCGTCGAAACCGGCGATGGCGAGCTTGCCCGGCACGCTCAGATGGCGGCGCTGGCATTCGAACAGCACCCCGGCCGCCAGCTCGTCGTTGACGCAGATCAGCGCATCCAGTTCGGGCCAGCGCAGCAGAAACTCCCCCAGCATGGCCGCCCCCGTGCTAAAACTCGGCAGCTCAGAGGTATTGATGATGGCGTCCGGAGAGAGGTAGTTGTCCAGCAGCGCCTTCTGCCAGCCCTGCATACGCTGCTGCAGCATCCACTGCTCCTGGCGGGCACAGAGAAAGCCGATGTTGCGATGACCGCGCTCGATGAGGTGGCGGGTCAGCTGATAACCGGCATCGAAGTTGGAGACCCCGACGTTCATGTCGATGGGATGGCGCGCCATGGCTCCCACCTCCACCACCGGCAAGCGAGCCGCCTGCAGGCGCTGCCGGATGACCTCCCCGGGATCCCCCCCAAACAACACCACGGCCGCCGGATTGTGCTGCAGGAAATTGCTGAGCAGGCTGGCCTCCTGCTGCTTCAGGTGCTGGGCATCCCCCAGCATGATCTGATAGCCCTCGGCGAGCAGGGTCTGCTGCAGCCCGGCAATCATGTCACCGCAAGCGCGTTCCGCCAGGCTGGGGACGATGACCACTATGGTCTGGGAAGTGGCGGACGCCAGCGCCCCCGCCGCCCGATTGGGGATATAGCCGAGTTCATCCACCGCCGCCTCGATGCGCTCGCGCATCTTGTCGGACACCAGCTCGGGGGTGCGCAGGGCGCGCGACACCGTCATGGCTCCCACGCCAGCCAACTGGGCCACGTCGTTGAGGGTCACCCGACCCGTGCTGCGGCGTTTTTTCGCTTCTGACATCCTTTCCCTTCCTCGGCATGCGGGCATTCACTTTAAGGCAAAAGCGGGGCACTGACTATTTGCTCAAACCGGATTTTACCTTCTTTGAGGCCGATAAGGGGCAGGATGAATCCCTCCTGTGAGAGAAATGATAGCGCTATCACAGATCAATGTTAGCGCTATCTGGTAGCGCTAACTTTCGGGATCAAGCTCACAGTTATCAAGGGGCAAGATCGCTAGATTGGCGCCATCCTATCCAGCCCGGACACTGCCATGCTGACCCAATTGCTGACCGAGGAGGTCATTTCCATCGAAGCGGGCGCCCGCGACTGGCGCCACGCCATCGAGCTGGCCACCGCCCCCCTGCTGGCCAACGGCACCATAGAGCCTTCCTATGTGGCGGCGCTCTATCGCTCCCACGAGGAGCTCGGCCCCTACTACGTGCTGGGACCGGGCCTGGCCATGCCCCACGCCCGCCCGGAAGACGGCGTCAACCGGTTGGGACTGGCGCTGACCGTGCTGAAGGAGGGGGTCAACTTCGGCTCCGAGGGCAACGACCCGGTGCGGCTGCTGGTCACCCTGGCCGCCAGCGACAGCAACTCCCACGTGGAGACCATCGCTCAGCTTGCCGAGCTGTTCATGAATGAAGAAGACGTGGCGGCCATCATGGCGGCCACCAGCAAAGACGACATCCTGCGCATCCTGGCGCGTTATTGAGCGGCGCCCTGCGCCCGACAGAGGAAGAGAGCATGAAAATTCTGGTTGTATGCGGACACGGCCTGGGCACCAGCCTGATGATGGAGATGAGCATCAAGAGCATTCTCAAGGAGCTGGCCGTGACGGCCGAGGTGGATCACCGGGATCTCGCCTCCGCCGGCAGCGAGAGCGCCGAGATCTTTGTCGCCACCCGCGACATCGCCGAACAGCTGGTCAGCATGGGTGTCAACGGTCGGCTGGTATCGCTGGACAACATGGTCGACAAGGCCGCCATGAAAGAAAAACTCGCCATCGCCCTGCACGAGCTGGGCGCACTCTAACCCCTTTGTGACTGTCTGGGCGGCTGGTGAGCCGCCGCTTCCATCTGCTTGGAGCTGACCATGGAATTTTTCAATTTTCTGATGTTTGACGTGCTGTCGGAGCCGGCCGTGCTGGTTGGCCTCATCGCCCTCATCGGCCTGATCGCCCAGAAGAAACCGGTGACCGAGTGCATCAAGGGCACGGTCAAGACCATCATGGGCTTCGTCATCCTGGGGGCTGGCGCCACCCTGGTGGTGAACTCCCTTGGCGACTTCGCCACCATCTTCCAGCACGCCTTCGGCATCAAGGGGGTCGTCCCCAACAACGAGGCGATCGTCTCCATCGCCCAGCAGTCATTCGGCAAGGAGATGGCGATGATCATGTTCTTCGCCATGCTGGTGAACATCCTGATCGCCCGGCTCACCCCGTGGAAATTCATCTTCCTGACCGGTCACCACACCCTGTTCATGTCGATGATGGTGGCAGCCATCCTCTCCGCCGGCGGTATGAGCGGCATCCCGCTCATCGCGGTGGGCAGCCTGGTGGTCGGCGTCACCATGGTGCTGTTCCCGGCCCTCGCCCACCCCTACATGAAGCAGATCACCGGCTCCGATGACGTGGCACTCGGCCACTTCTCCACCTGCTCCTACGTGCTGGCCGGCTGGATCGGCGCCAAATTCGGCAACAAGGCCCACAGCAGCGAAGAGGTGCAGGTGCCCAAGAGCCTGCTGTTCCTGCGCGATACCCCGGTGGCCATCTCCTTCACCATGGGCATCATCTTCCTCATCACCTCCGCCTTCGCCGGCCCCGAGTTCGTCGCCAGCGTCGCCAAGGGCAAGCACTGGTTCATGTTCTCCCTGATGCAGTCCATCACCTTCGCCGCCGGTGTCTACGTCATCCTGCAGGGGGTGCGGATGGTCATCGCCGAAATCGTGCCGGCCTTCAAGGGGATCTCCGACAAGCTGGTGCCCAACGCCAAGCCGGCGCTCGACTGCCCCATCGTCTTCCCCTATGCCCCCAATGCGGTGCTGATCGGCTTCCTGTCGAGCTTCGCCGCCGGTCTGGTGGGCATGGTGCTGCTCTACCTGCTGGGGCTCACCGTCATCATTCCAGGCGTCGTGCCGCACTTCTTCGTCGGTGCAGCGGCCGGGGTGTTCGGCAATGCCACCGGCGGCCGTCGCGGCGCTCTACTCGGTGCCTTCGCCAACGGCCTGCTGATCACCTTCCTGCCGGTGTTCCTGCTGCCGGTACTGGGGGATCTCGGCTTTGCCAACACCACCTTCAGCGATGCCGACTTCGGTGTGGTGGGGATCCTGCTCGGCCTCATCGTACGCTGATCACTCTTCCCCATCGGGGGCATGGCCAGCGGTGCCATGCCCCCGCTCATCTTCCCGCACTGCCAGCCGGGCCCCACCAGCCCGAACAACGTCGAAAATATGTGCAAACACAGTGCGTTGGATCGGATTTTCACCCCATAGCGGCAGCATCTGACAGGGGAGTACGATATGCTGATGCGCTGACGTTCAACCCGACCTCGCTCGAGACCCTTTCCATGAAATACCTGGTAGTACAAACCAAACAGATAGGAGATGTGCTGATCTCCACCTCACTGTGCAACAACCTCAAGCAGCACGACCCTGCCGGGGAAGTTCACTATCTGGTCATGGATTACTGCGCGGGCATGGCAGAGGGAAACCCCAACATCGATCGGTTGATCGTCATCGAGAAGGCGCGCCGCAACGAGTGGCGCTACATGAAGGATTTGCTGCTGGGCATTCGCCGCGAGCGCTACGATGTGGTGATCAACAGCCAGGGCCAGATGATAGGCCTGCTCACCTGCCTCTTCTCCGGCGCCCGCCTGCGGATCGGCTTCGACTCTTTCCCATGGCGCCTGGGCCACAACCGCATCGTGCGCTTTCGCCATGACACCGAGCATCAGGGCAACAGCACCCTGGTGGACGACCGATTTTCACTGCTCAAGCCCCTCGGCCTCGCCAGGGAGGATCGCAACTACTATCTCTGGCTCAGCGACGGGGAGAGACAACGGGGGCGCGAGACCCTGCTGGCCGCTGGCGTCGACCCGACCCGGCCACTCATCGCCATGGGAGTGAACTCCCTCGGTCACTACAAGCGCTGGCCCATCGACTGCTTCGCCAAAGTCGCCCAGTGGCTCATCGAGGAGCACAATGCCCAGATACTGGTCTATTGCGGACCGGGGGAAGAGGAGTACAACCGGGGGCTGAAGCCGCTGCTGCCAGAAGCGCTGCAGGCCAGCGTGTTTGACCATGTTCAGACCCGCTCGGTACGGGAGCTGGTGGGGCTCTTCGCCCATTGCCAGCTTTTCGTCGGCAATGACACCGGACCGCGCCACATGGCGCAGGCGCTGGATATCCCCCTGCTCACCATCGTCTCTCCCCTCGGACACTCCGCCATTGCCAATCCCGTCTCTCATCCCCGTTATCGCTTCGTCGACACGGGTCGTCAGGATCCGCAGCAGGAAATGCGCGAGGTACAGATGCAGCTGGATCAGCTTTGGAGTCAAGTCACACCCGTCACCGGCAAGCAGGCAGATGGAGACATGGCTCCCCTGCCCACTGTCTAGCACGGTGATGCCATATCGCCGTCATTTGCGCAGGCGGAAGAACTCCTTCTGCCATTCATAGAGATACCCTGACCAGCCTTTGGCCTTGGCACGCAGGAACACAAGACCGGATGAGCGTTTCCAGCTGTGCTGGAACCAGTGGGTCATGTAGCGCTCTGCCGCCGGCTCGAAATGAATCGCCTCCCCCTGGTAGTTGTAGAAATAGTGCTCGGGGGCGATCAGGGCGGTATCCCCTGATGATGCCAGCTTCTCCGAGACCAGGTGTGTCATTATCTCCGGCCCCATGTACATGGGAGAGGACATGATCTCCTGTTCATAGAAGCGCACCAGTTCGGACAGCATGGCCGAATCTTGTCTGGCGTAGATGACCGCGGTGCCGATCAGCCGATCGGATTCGTAGCCAACGCCAAAGGCCACGGACTCGAAGAGCGGGAAGGGATCCTGGTTGATGGTAACATCGGTATCCAGATACAGACCCCCTTCCTGAGCGAGGATCTTGAGCCGCAGGTAATCGGTCACGAAGGCCAGCAGGCCTCGCCGGTAGCACTCCCGGGCAAAGGTGCACTCCTGTATCCAGCGTTTGACCTGCGGATCCGTGTCCAGCCAGAGCTTGTAGTCGTAACCCTGCTTGCGCCAGTCATCGATACACACGTGCGCCAGAGGAGGCAAGCGGCTGCCGAGCCAGATGGCGTGAATGGTTCTGTTGGTCGCACTCATGCCTTGCCCCCCGCCTGTTTCATGTTCCACAGGGCCATCCTGACGAAGCGGTAGAAGCGATAGAGTTCACGGGTCAACTTGAATCCCAGCGGAACTTTCTTCAGCACGACCTGATTCTGGATGTCGCTGCCCATGTCCCGCGGACTGTAGATGGCATAGGGAATCAGGCCGGTACAGATGAGCCCGGTGCGATAGGACTCACCGATGAAGTTGTCGACCGAACAGAGCCACCGCTGGCTGTGGGCCAGCAACCGGCGGGCCCCTTGGGGAGAGATGCTGTATCCCGTGGTCCAGCACGAGTTGTTGTGCCAGAACATGAGCTGCATGTTGTCCACTGTAGTCAGGGCCGTGGCGGTACCGATCTGGGGTTCCACCTTCACGTACTCGTACTGTTCGTGGATCTTCGGCAGGGTACCCACCACCTCTTCAAAATACTGGGTGGGCAGGAAATCGTCTTCCAGGATGAGGATGGGCTCGTCGAGCTCGACACACTTCTCCCACAGCAGATAGTGGCTGGCATAGCACCCCTTTTCCCCGGGCGTCAGCGGTCTGCTGCGAAACCGGATCCTGTGCTGATCATCCGGCAGGGCCTGCAGCCGCTCGGGCAGCCCCTCAAAGCCGTTCACTGCGCTGAAAAATTCGAAGGGGATGCCTCTGGCAGAGAGCACAGACTCGACACGACTGCGCCGCTCGACAGCCCTGTCCAGACTAATGACGTAAATTTTCATGACCTTCCTTTCCAAGCCTGTTCAGTTCCCAATGCAATGCGGTCGAGTAGATGGCGCCCATGAAGACGCTGAATACCCACTGCCCGGAACGCATGTAGAAGAATGATTCGAAGTTGTTGATGATGAGCCAATAGAGGATGAAGGAGATGGCCAGCATCTTGATGAAACGGGACGAAACCGGACAGCACAGCACCTGGCGGAGCACCGAGAAGAGCGTGCCATACAACACCAGGAAACCGGCTACCCCCCAGCACACCAGTGTTTCCATGTTGGAGTTGTGCAGGTGACGAAACTCCCGGGTAATGTAGTCAGGCAGCGTCTTGGAGAGGGTGATCACCAACGACTGGCTACCATAGCCTGTCCCGAAGAAGGGGTGAGCCAGGAACCACTGGATGGCCTCCAGCCAGGTCTTCAATCGCACCCCGATGCTGAAGTTCCGTACCTCGTTCCAGTTACCCGTCAGGATGGCATGCACATCCCCCTGATGCACGAAGCCGGCCAGCAACCGCTCCCGGATGAACGAAACCTGATAAAGCGCCAGCATGGTCATCAGCAAGATGGCGTAGGTCAACACCACCTTGCGCCTTGGCCAGTGCTCTCCTCCCCCCAGCAAGGGGAGGATGGCCAGCGAAGCCGAGATCGCCAGCCAGGACTGACGGGACTGCAGAATGACGGAGAAGACCCCGAACAACAGGATGCCGAGCAGGATCCCGGCATTGCCCAGCGACAGCTTCCTGAATTTCGAGGTAAGCAACAAGAGCACAAAAAACAGGAAGCAGGCACCCGCGATCAGGGAGCCGTGCTGTGCATTGCGGTAATTGAAATCTACCCTGGCCCCATCAAGACCTGTCTCGACGATGGAGAAGAAGGAGGAGTGATAGGCAAAGGTGAAAATGACACCGAGGCAGAAGGTCAGCAGGGTGATGACGATGCGGCGCGGGTCCCCCTTCAGCCAGTAGGCGAGACCAAGGAAGAAGAAGAGGTATGCCATCGACTTCACAGAAGGGTATTTGAGGGCATAGTCGGGCACGAACTGTCTGGATGCGACCCAGCTCAGGCTCTGTACCACCAAGGCCAGACAGAGCAGTTGAAAGATCCTGTTCCTTGTAAAGAAGGCCCTCTCCACATAGAAGGCCATCAGGGTGGCCAACACTATGATGGACTGGCAGACGTCGGCGATCAGCTGAATTGAATCCTTGAACAGGGTGTAACCCAGAATATTCAGGAAGATGAAGTTGCCGAACGCCTGGCCGTGAAAGATGCGGAGAAAATAGTCACTCGTCGATGAGTCATGATCTGTCATACGGAGCAAGGTGTATTCCCTGTCAGGTTTTTCGGAAGACATAGTTGCCACGGATCTTGCGCCACAGACCGAACATGTCTGTGCGGGGGAAGATGGCGATCCGGCGGATCTGGAACGGATCCCGGTGCATGGCTCTGGGGCCGCTGTTGGTGGCCACAGCATAGCGATAACCGGCGGCAACGGCCTGGGATTTTGCACTGTCGTTCAGATCCCCGTAAGGATAGGCAAACGAGATCAGGGGATGGCCGAGCAGCTGCTCCAGCCAGGCCTTGTTGGCCTGGATCTGGTGGGCCTGCTCCTCTGGGGGGAGCGTACTCAGGCGGGGGTGAGTCAGGGTATGGCCCCCGATCTCCACATGACCGGAGGCCACCAGCGCCTTGATCTCCTCCGGGGTCATCAGGGTCACCGGGGTATCGGGGTGGGTCGGGTGCTCCACATCCCAGCGATTGTGATCCTCACCGGTCACCACATAGACCACCGCCTTGTAGCCATACTTTTCCAGCAGCGGCAGCATGCGGGTGAGGTTGTCCCGATAGCCGTCGTCCACGGTGATCATCAGGTACTTCTTGCCGTACTGCAGCCGGTGGATGAACCCGTTCTCCGCCAGGTCGGCAAATGTCAGCGTCTCGTAGCCCAGCCACTTCATCAGCTTGAGGTGCTTCTCGAACATGGCGACCGGGAGCCAGGTGCCATGCTGATGTTGCCAGCCTGAATAGGCATGATATCGCCAAATGCTCTTTCCATTCCTAGATAGAACTTATCGTAAATCGCGATGGAGCCAGCAATACAAGCCCCCACTGCAACCCCAAAAATCAGGCTAACGAGACGAACAGGATACCGAGAGAGCAAAGGTAAGGTAATTGCCGCCATTAGGACACGACTGGGACGATCGAATTCACGTAACTTGCCATCATCCAGCCATATAGAGAGGCCTTGCACAAAAACGTAAGCGAAAAAAATCAATGCCAATATTTTTACTTCCCTTGGCATATTCACCCAATAAAATGGCCGCCAACAAACTGTGATACTTGCTAGTAGTAATATAGCAGGCCCGTAGGAATACCCACTGGGAATGGTTAATGCTAATGCGCCAAATAAAAATGCAGACACCTGAACCAGGTTGTGAAGAATATTTATACGCAACGGCAAAATAATAGGGCTCGCCAATATCATGAAAGTGTATTCCTAGAAAAGTCATCTTTGCCGATAGTGCATACACAAGGCTTTCAGATGCTGAGACATATCAAATTCTTGCTCGGCCCGCTCGCGAGCCAATTTCCCCAGGCGATCACTTAATTCAGGATCTCGCAGCAGTACCTTGATCTGCGCAGCGATAACTTGCGGTTGCAATGGCTCGGCCAATAAACCCACACCACCAAGCACCTCTGGCACGGCACCGGTAGTGGCCCCGACGATCGGTTTACCGGCGGCCATCGCCTCGATCACGGTGAGGCCAAATGCCTCGTTATGAGAAGGAATGACCACCACATCCATCGCCTGCAACATACGGGCGGTATCTCGCCGGAAGCCGGAAAAATGCACGACACCACCGAGTTGCCGCTGGGTAATGTCGCACTCCAGCTCAGTGACGAAGGGCTCATCAGCCCCCTCGGTGGCAAGCGTCCCCCCCACCAGCAGCAGTTGAAGGTCGGGGAATTCGGTACGCAGCAGGGCAAAGGCCTCAAGCAGCTCACGCTGCCCCTTGCCGGGACTGAAACGGCCGACCATCCCGATCAGCGGGCCAGTGGGAATACCCAGCTCACCGCGAATAAGGGCTGGCTCTTCCTCGCAAGAGGTCAACTCGGTGCCCAGCCACAGCCGCTGAATACGCTCTGCGGGGAGCGGCAAGGCGGCGCGATTGCGCCTCAGTGTCTCGTCGCTGATGGAGAGCACCCTATCGACCTTGCCGTAGATCCAGCGATGCAACGGATCCTTCTTAGGTCGTTTTGAGCCCATATGCTCGGTGAAAATGAGGCGAAACGAGGAAATAGTGCCAAGTAATGCGGCCAACAGCAGATCGCTGGACTTGTGGCAGTGCACGATCTGGATGCCGCTTTGCTTCATCCAGCGCAGCAGCGCAGGCAGGCGCAAGATGGCCTGATTGCGTGATGCCGCCTCAAACACCTCAAAACCAGCGGCCTTCATATCTGAGGCAACTCGACTACCTGCCAGTGCCAACCCGAACACACGCCAACCTCGCTCTACCAGCCCCTTGCCGACCCGGATAGGGTACATCTCCAACCCCCCCCAACCCTGAGAAAGGCAGATCTGCAATACACTACCCGGCGCAACCACATTTGCCGGAGCGTTCATCGGTTCAACCAGGCCATGTAATCGGCCACGCCTTCGGCCACAGTCTTGAACTCGCCGTCATAGCCGACGCCGCGCAACTTGGTGAGATCCGCCTGGGTGAAGCTCTGGTAGCGACCCTTGAGGTGATCCGGGAAGGGAATGTATTCGATGGCGCCTTTCTGGTGATGCCTGATCACGGCTTCCGCCACGTTCTGGAACGGCTCAGCCCGGCCGGTGCCGCAGTTGAAGATGCCGGAGTGCTGCGGATTCTGCCAGAACCAGAGGTTCACCTTGCAGACGTCGTCCACGTAGATGAAGTCGCGCATCTGGCCGCCATCCGGGAAGCCGTCACAGCCCTCGAACAGCTTGGGATTGTCACCCTGCTTCACCTGGGTATTGAGGTGGAAGGCCACGGACGCCATGGAGCCCTTGTGCTGCTCGCGGGGACCATAGACGTTGAAGTACTTGAGACCCACCACCTGGGAGTTGATCTCCGGCATCCAGCGACGCACGTACTGATCGAACAGCTGCTTGGAGTAGCCGTAGACGTTGAGGGGCTGCTCGAACCGGGGATCTTCGATGAAGTTGTCGTTGCGCCCGCCATAGGTCGCGGCGGAAGAGGCGTAGATGAAGGGGATTTCCCGCTCGATGCAGTAGTGGAACAGATCCTTGGAGTACTCGTAGTTGACCTCCATGATGAACTTGCCGTTCCACTCGGTGGTCGCGGAGCAGGCGCCTTCGTGGAAGATCACCTCGATGCCGTCATCCCACTCCTCGAATTCGTCACCGGAGACGATCCGCGCCTGGAACTCGTCCTTGTCCATGTAGTCGGCGATGGTGAGGTCGACCAGGTTGACGAACTTGGTGCCGTCGGTCAGGTCATCGATGACCACGATATCGGTCCGTCCTTGAGCGTTCAGCTGCTTGACCAGATTGCTGCCGATAAAGCCAGCACCGCCAGTTACTACGATCATGGAGTTTGCCTCGCGTACGTTGTGGCCCCGTGTGACTGCCTGTTAAAGCTGTGTATAGTGGGCCAATTTGAAATTGCCGAAAAGTTTATCACGGGCCGCAAGGGGATTCGACCTCGATGACTTTTCCCCTTCGGGCCCGGCAGAGGGACCAGCGATGAAGACCAGAGACAGGATCATCCACAGCGCCACCGAGCTGTTCAACGATCAGGGCGAGCGCAACATCACCACCAACCACATTGCCGCACACCTTGGCATCAGCCCGGGCAACCTTTACTACCACTTCAGAAACAAAGAAGACATCATCCACTCCATCTTCGATCAGTACGCCCGCCACCTGAGCGACAGCTTCACTCCGATCCGCAGCAGCGAGATCCGGCTGGAGGATCTGATGGGCTACCTGGATGCCATCTTTTATTTGATGTGGCAGTTCCGCTTCTTCTACGCGAACCTGCCGGACATCCTGAGTCGCGACGAGCTTCTGCAGCAGAAATACCTCAAGGCACAGGAGCAGCTCCGTGCCACCGTGGAGACGCTGCTCAGAAGCCTGCGCGAAGGCGGTATCATCGCCGTCAGCGATGAAGACCTGCCGGATCTCGGTCAGACCATCAAGATGGTCGTCACCTGCTGGATCCCGTTCCAGATCGCCCAGGCCCCGGCCACCCGCATCACCAAGCCCCTGCTCTACCAGGGGGTCTTGCGGGTGCTGTTTTTGCTGCGCCCCTACGTGCAGCCACAAGTGGCCCCCCAGATACATCAACTGGAGCAACATTATCTCCAACTGGCCCAACCAGCCGGGTGAGATCTGTTTCACAATTGTTGATTATCAGCATAAAAATTTGAATTTATACGCAGGGATTACAGTAAAATGTTGCCCATTCTAGGGTCTGTCGGCGTTTCGTCGCGACCGTGACAACGCCGAACCGTACGGGTTGCACGGCCCGGGATCCTGATAACACAGTCGATACAGCAATGAGGACCGAGGATGTCTAACGGATTCTATCGTCACCTGACCGAACAGCTCGAACAGGTCAAGGCGGAAGGGCTATACAAGCAGGAGCGCATCATCACCTCGGCCCAGCAGGCCCAGATTGCGGTGGGCGGCGAGCAGGTACTGAACTTCTGTGCCAACAACTACCTGGGGCTGGCCAACCACCCCGACCTGATTGCCGCCGCCCATCAGGGGCTCGAGAGCCACGGCTTCGGCATGGCCTCCGTGCGCTTCATCTGCGGTACCCAGGACCAGCACAAGGCGCTGGAGCAGAAGCTGTCCGCCTTCCTCGGCACCGAAGACAGCATCCTCTACTCCTCCTGCTTCGACGCCAACGGCGGTCTGTTCGAGACCCTATTCGGTGCCGAAGACGCCATCATCTCCGACGCCCTCAACCATGCCTCCATCATCGATGGGGTGCGGTTGTGCAAGGCCAGGCGCTATCGCTACGCCAACAACGACATGGCCGAACTGGAAGCCCAGCTCAAGCAGGCCGATGCCGACGGCGCCCGCTTCAAACTGATCGCCACCGACGGTGTCTTCTCCATGGATGGCGTCATCGCCGACCTCAAATCCATCTGCGATCTGGCCGACCAGTACGATGCGCTGGTGATGGTGGATGACTCCCACGCCGTCGGCTTCATCGGTGAGAACGGCCGCGGCACCCACGAATACTGCGAGGTGATGGAACGGGTCGACATCATCACCGGTACCCTGGGCAAGGCGCTGGGTGGCGCGTCCGGTGGCTACACCTCCGGCAAGAAAGAGGTGATCGACTGGTTGCGTCAGCGCTCCCGTCCCTACCTCTTCTCCAACTCCCTGGCACCCTCCATCGTCTCGGCCACCATCAAGGTGATCGACATGCTGGCCGAGGGTCACGACCTGCGTGCCCGCCTCAAGGAGAACAGTGCCTACTTCCGCGAGCGCATGAGCGCCGCCGGCTTTACCCTGGCCGGTGCCGATCACGCCATCATTCCGGTCATGCTGGGGGATGCCAAACTGGCCGCCGAGATGGCGAGCCGCATGCTGGACGCCGGTATCTACGTGGTGGGCTTCTCCTTCCCCGTGGTACCCAAGGGTCAGGCGCGCATCCGGACCCAGATGTCCGCCGCCCATACCCGGGAGCAACTGGACAAGGCGATCGATGCCTTCATTCGCATCGGTCGCGAGCTCGGTGTGATTTGATCACATGGCTGGCTGATTAAAACGGGGGCCAAGGTTGGGCCCCATTTTATTACCCTCTGTACCCGGCATGGCGCCGTGAGGAATCTGTCATGAAAGCACTCTCCAAACTCAAATCCGAAGTCGGCATCTGGATGACCGATGTCCCGGCTCCCGAGCTCGGCCACAACGATCTGCTCATCAAGATCCGCAAGACCGCCATCTGTGGCACCGACATGCACATCTACAACTGGGACGAGTGGGCCCAGAAGACCATTCCCGTCCCCATGGTGGTGGGGCATGAGTATGTGGGAGAGGTGGTCGCCGTCGGCCAGGAAGTGCGCGGCTTCGCCATCGGCGATCGCGTCTCCGGCGAAGGCCACATCACCTGCGGCCACTGCCGCAACTGCCGTGCCGGTCGCACCCACCTGTGCCGCAACACCATTGGTGTGGGTGTGAACCGCCCGGGATCCTTCGCCGAATACCTGGTGATCCCGGCCTTCAACGCCTTCAAGCTGCCGGACAACATCCCCGATGAGCTGGCCGCCATCTTCGATCCGTTCGGCAACGCCGTGCACACCGCCCTCTCCTTCGACCTGGTGGGTGAAGACGTGCTCATCACCGGCGCAGGCCCTATCGGCATCATGGCCGCTGCCGTCTGCCGTCACGTTGGCGCCCGTCACGTGGTGATCACCGACGTCAACGAATACCGGCTGGAACTGGCCCGCAAGATGGGCGCCACCCGTGCCGTCAACGTGGCCAAGGAGAAGCTCTCCCATGTCATGGAAGATCTCGGCATGACCGAAGGGTTCGACGTGGGGCTGGAGATGTCCGGGGTGCCCAGCGCCTTCCAGGACATGATCGACAAGATGAACCACGGCGGCAAAATCGCCATGCTCGGCATTCCTCCCTCCACCATGGCCATCGACTGGGGCAAGGTGATCTTCAAGGGACTCTTCATCAAGGGGATCTACGGCCGCGAAATGTTCGAAACCTGGTACAAGATGGCAAGCCTCATCCAGTCTGGCCTGGATCTCAGCCCCATCATCACCCACCATTTCCATATCGATGACTTCCAGCAGGGCTTCGAAGCCATGGGCTCGGGCAAGTCCGGCAAGGTGATCCTGAACTGGGATTGACGACACGCGAGGGGCGCCTGGGCAATCAGCGCGCCCTCTCTTGTTCAGCCTCATGAAACCCGGCGCATGCCGGGTTTTTTTATGTGGGATCACCCCTTCCCGCTCTGCCACTTTGTTTGCAGATTGCTTAACACTTCACACACAAGCGTTTAAATGGCTGTAACTATTCGGTTATAATCCCGTCGTTTTCTGGGGATAATAAGAGCCTGCTGGGAGTACATGAGCGTGTTGAAAAAACTGAGCTATTTGCTGGCTGCCGGGATGGCGGCCGCCACTCTGTCCGGCGCCGTCCTTGCCGCCGATGACATGTCGACAGAGGCCATCGCCGAGCGTATTGCCCCGGTTGGCCAGGTTTATACCGCCAAGGATCTGGAAGGCATTGCGACAGCTGCGGCGGCGCCTGCGACAGCCTCCTCCGGCCCCCGTGACGGCGAAACCGTGTTCAAGGGTGCCTGCTTCGCCTGCCACGATACCGGTGCCGCCGGCGCCCCCAAGCGAGGTGACAAGGCCGCCTGGGAGCCACGCATCGCCCAGGGCTTCGACACCTTGCGCAAACACGCCATCGAAGGCTTCACCGGCAAGGCTGGCATGATGCCACCGCGGGGGACCTGCGCCACCTGCAGTGACGAAGAGATCGAGAACGCCATTCACTACATGATCGACAAGCTCTAAGTAATTGAAAGGGCTCCTCTTGCAGCCCTTTCAATCCCATCACTTCCGACTACGCTTGAAGGTAAGTTTTTTCGGGAGTGTTGCATGTCAGTTCAGCCCACCACACCGCCAGACTCGCACTCCTTGCTGGCGGTCGTCTCCTCCATCATGGATTTTCCCGCCCCCGGCATTGCCTCCCCCGAGGATTACGCCCGACTGGTCGGTCTGCTGGACACACTCTGCCCTCTGCAACATTTCGCCATGCTGGGGCTGGCCGACGGGGGGCTGAACTGGCGCTACACCTATCAGCTTCCCGACGTGTTCAAGCAACAATTGGGACGGGAAGAACCTCGCCTCACCGAACAGCTCACCCGGCTCGATGAAGGTCAGGGCTGGTGCGTGCAGCCTGTGGAGCATATCGACGTGCAGTGGTTGTTGGCACGCAGCACCCCGGAGCAGGCACCCACCCTGAGGCTGCTGCTGGAGTGCCTGGCCAAACGCCTGCACGAAACCCAGACCGGTACCCAGCTGGCGGGGCAGGCCTCCCCTCTCATGCAGCGGGATCCCCAGTGGCAGGAGAAAATCGAGAAGATCGGCCGAGTGATGCGCCTGGCTCACAACCTGCCTCAGCATGCCCTGTTTGCCCAGTTGGAAGCTGTGTTGCGCCAGATGCTCTCGGTCAGCGACATGTTGCTGATCCGGCTGGAAAACCAGCGACTGGAGCGACTCTATCCACCACACCTGACATACGACGATGACATCATTCGGGCCATGTGCCACAGCACCAACAGCGTAGAGCGCCATGAAGAGGGGCTTTACTGGTACAGCCTGCCCCTGCGCCAGCAGCAGCAATACTTTGCCCACCTCATCCTCAACATGACCCGGCCTCTGGAAACCGATGACAGGCTGTTCCTCGATTTCCTGCGCCATCAGCTGACCCTGTTGCTGGAGCTCAAAAGGGTGCGACAGCAACTCGATGAGCTCAACTCGGAGGAGTCCATCAACCAGCGACTCCAACAGCTGCGCCAAACCAACTTGAGGTTGCAGAAACGGCTCAAGCATCATCAGGAGCTGGAGCGGCGGCTCCAGTTCAATGCCCTGCACGACCCGCTGACCCAGTTGCCAAACCGGGCGCTGCTGATGAATCACCTGCATCATGCCATGACCCGCTACCGCCGTTACCAGACAGCCGGCTTCACCCTGATTTTCGTCGATGTGGATCACTTCAAGCAGGTCAATGACGCCCTGGGCCACAGTGCCGGCGATCAGTTGCTGCAGGAGCTGGGCAGCAGGCTGCAAGGCTGCATCCGGCAAAATGACATGGTGGCGAGGCTCGGAGGGGACGAATTCGTCATCTATCTGGACAACAGCCAGCGGGAAGAGGACATCAGCCCCGTGCTCAATCGCCTGATTGGCCGTATCGGCCATCCGTTCCGGATCCAGGGCAACGAACTGACCATCACCGTCAGTCTGGGGGTCGCCAGCGTGACGGAGCAAACGGCCGATGTCAGTGAACTGCTGCACCAGGCAGACCTCGCCATGTACCAGGCCAAGCGCAACGGTCGCAGCCGCATCGTCATGTATTCGGAGGCCTGTACCGAACAGGCGGGGTCACCGGAAGAGCGGCTCTTCAGAGCCTTGCGGGAAGGGCGGATTGTGCCCTACTTCCAGCCGGTGATCAGGCTGTGTGACAGCCGCCTGGTCGGACTGGAGGTGATGGCGCGCTGGATAACGGAGGAAGGGGAGCTCAAGGATGCATTCGACTTCATTCCTCTGGCGGAACAGTGCGGCCTCATTCAGGATCTGGACCGCCAGATCCTCAAGCGCACCTGCCAGCAACTGAAGCTTTGGCAGCCCGCCTCCGGGGTCGGTCGTTTCAGGATAGCCATCAACCTCTCCGGCAAGCACCTGGCCAGCCACGAGCAGATCATGCAACTGCTCACCATCATGGAGGAGGAGGGTGTCATCCCCGCATGTTTCATCTTTGAGTTCAACGAACGCGAGCTCTCCCGGCAGAGTGCCGACTCCCTCACAGCCTTGCATGAACTGAGGGCGAAAGGGATCCAGGTCAGCCTGGATGACTTCGGCACCGGCTTCTCTTCTCTCAACGCCCTGTTTCACTTCCCAGTGGATTACATCAAGGTGGACGACAGCTTCACCCATCGCATGTTGAACTCACCCAAGGATCTGGCGCTGATCCGCGCCATGCGGGACATCTGCCAGGACCTCGACTTCACCCTGGTGGTCGAGGGGATCGAAAATCAGCAACAGTTGCAAAAGCTCATCGAGCTTGGCTGCGCCCTCGGGCAGGGGCGCCACATCTCCCCCCCGCTGCCGGGAGCCGATATTCCCCCCCTGCTGGGTCAGGCCGCCCGAGAGGCCAAGCCTTCCGGCCTCAATCCTTCTTGAACAGGGCCCGCAGGTTGGCGACACCAACCTGCCCCTTCTGCTGGCGCTCCTCTGCCGTCACCTTCTTCTGGTTTTCCCACTCCAGGTCATCCTGGGGCAGCTCCAGCAGGAAGCGGCTCGGCTCCGGCCGCACCGACTCGCCAAACTGGCGACGCTCCTTGCAGAGGGTAAAGGTCAGCTCGGTCTGGGCCCGGGTAATCCCCACGTAGGCGAGGCGTCGCTCCTCCTCCACGTTGTCCTCGTCGATGCTGGTCTGGTGCGGCAGTAACCCCTCCTCCATTCCCACCATGTAGACATAGGGAAACTCCAGTCCCTTGGAGGCGTGCAATGTCATCAGCTGCACCTGATCCGCCTCATCCTCCCCTTCGTTGCGCTCCATCATGTCCCGCAGGGTGAGGCGAGTCACCACCTGAGCAAGCGTCATCGACTCCTCCAGCTCATCCCCCTCCAGCATCTCGCTGATCCAGCGATAAAGGGTGGAGACGTTTTGCATCCGCATCTCCGCCGCCTTCGGACTGGGGGAGGTCTCATAGAGCCACTCCTCATAGTGGATCTCCTTGATCATGTCCCGCACCGCCTCCACCGGATTGCCGCGCAGCGCCTGATCGCCGAGCCGTACCAGCCAGTTGGTGAAGGCCTGCAAGGCGGATAGACCGCGCCCGGAGAGGTGTTGCTCCAGCCCCAGCTCGAAGCTGGCGGCAAACAGGCTCTTGCCGCGCTGGTTGGCGTACTGGCCCAGTTTTTCGAGGGTGGTGGGGCCTATCTCGCGGCGCGGCAGGTTGACCACCCGCAGGAAGGCAGTGTCCTCGTCCGGGTTCACCAGCAGCTTGAGGTAGGCCATGATGTCCTTGATCTCGGTGCGGGAGAAAAATGAGGTACCGCCGGAGATACGGTAGGGAATGCGGTTGGTCATCAGCGCCTTCTCGAAGATGCGCGACTGATGGTTGCCCCGGTAGAGGATGGCGTAATCCTTGAAGCGGGTGCGGTTCATGAACTTGTGGCCCATCAGCTCGGCGGCGATGCGCTCCGCCTCGTGCTCCTCATTCTTGGCAAACAGCACCTTGAGCTTCACCCCTTCATCGAGCTCGGAGAAAAGCGCCTTGTCATAGACGTGGGGGTTGTTGGCGATCAGGATGTTGGCGCACTTGAGGATGCGCCGCTTGGAGCGGTAGTTCTGCTCCAGCTTGATGAGCCGCAGATTGGGGAAATCTTCGTTCAGCAGCACCAGGTTCTGCGGCTTGGCACCGCGCCAGGAGTAGATGGACTGGTCGTCGTCCCCCACCACGGTGAAGCGGGCCCGCTCGCCGACGATCTGCTTCACCAGCTCGTACTGGCTGGTATTGGTGTCCTGGTATTCATCGACCAGCAGGTAGCGGATCTTGTTCTGCCAGCGCTCGCGCACCTCCTGGTTGCTCTTGAGCAACAGGGTCGGCATCACGATGAGGTCGTCGAAATCCAGCGCGTTGTAGGCCACCATCTGGCGGTGGTAACGCTCATAGAGCTGAGCCATCAGCACCTCTTCCGGCCCGCGGGCGATGCGCATGGCCCGGGCAGGCAGGATGAGGTCGTTCTTCCAGTTGGAGATCTGGCTGATGAGGGCCGAGAGCTTGTCCTTGTCGTTGTCGAGCTCTGCCTCGGTCAGCTCCTTGAGCAGCGCCAGCTGATCGGTGTCGTCGAACAGGGAGAAGTTGACCTTGAGGTTCAGGCTCTTGTGCTCGCGGCGAATGATCTCGAGCCCCAGGGTATGGAAGGTGGAGACCATCAGCCCCCGCGCCTCCTTGCGACCCAGGGTCTGACCGACCCGCTCCTTCATCTCCCGCGCCGCCTTGTTGGTAAAGGTGACCGCCGCTATGTTGCGTGCGTTGTAGCCGCACTGCTGCACCAGATAGGCAATCTTGTTGGTGATGACGCGGGTTTTGCCCGATCCGGCACCCGCCAGCACCAGGCAAGGGCCGGAGACATACTTGACCGCTTCGTTCTGATTGGGGTTGAGCTTCATGGGCCGGATCTCTTGGCTTATGATGAGGGGCGGCATTGTAGCAGAGATCCCGCGGGCAGCCGAAACCGGGCACGGGATCCCGCCACTTCATCTTGTGTTTGCCCGCCATTTTCCGGATCATGACCGACTTTTCCAGACGAGATGAGGGGAGCATGAATCAGCAACAGCACGCCCGGCTGCGCGGCCAGTTTCCGGCCTTGGCGCAGGAGGTGAACGGCCACCCTCTGGTCTATCTGGACAACGCCGCCACCACCCAGAAACCGCAAGCCGTGCTGGATGCGATCAATCACTACTATCGGGCCGACAATGCCAACGTGCACCGCGCCGCCCATGCCCTGAGCGGCCGGGCCACACGCGCCTTCGAAGATGCCCGTGAGACGGTTGCCCGCTTTATCAATGCCTCTCGCAGCCACGAAGTGATATGGACCCGTGGCACCACGGAGGCGATCAATCTGGTGGCACAGAGCTGGGGGATGAGCGAGCTGAGGGCGGGGGATGAAATCGTGCTCAGCACCCTGGAGCATCACGCCAATATCGTCCCCTGGCAGCTGGTCGCCCAGCGTACCGGTGCCGTCATCCGGGTCATCCCCCTCGATGAGCGGGGCGATCTCGATCTGGCCGCCTATCACGCCATGTTGGGGCCACGGACCCGACTGGTAAGCGTGGCTCACGTCTCCAATGCCCTTGGCACCGTCACTCCAGTCAAAGAGATGGTGGCAGCGGCCAAGGCGGTCGGGTCCCTGAGTCTGATCGACGGTGCCCAGGCAGTGGCTCACCTGGAGGTAGATGTGCAGGCCATAGGTTGCGACTTCTACGCCTTCTCCGGTCACAAGCTCTATGGCCCGACCGGCATCGGTGTGTTGTGGGGCCGCACCGAACTACTGGAGCGGATGCCGCCCTGGCAAGCGGGAGGCGAGATGATCGACAGGGTCAGCTTTGCCGGTACCACCTTCAACACCCTGCCCTTCAAATTCGAGGCAGGCACCCCCCATATTGCCGGCGCCATCGGCCTGGCCGCAGCCATCGACTTTGTGATGAAGCAGGACAGGGACTCACTGGCCAGCCATGAAGCAGCGCTGACCGACTATCTGGTTGCCGGACTGCAACAGGTGCCGGGGCTGCGTCTGGTCGGCGAACCCGGCCAGCGCGCCGGCGCCGTCTCCTTCCTGCTGGAGGATATCCACCCGCAGGACGCCGCCACCCTGCTCGACATGCAGGGCATAGCCCTGCGGGTCGGCCATCACTGCGCCATGCCGCTGATGGAATCGCTCGGTGTCGGCGGCACGATGCGCGCCTCGCTGGCCTGCTACAACAATCGGGACGATGTCGACGCCCTGCTGGCCGCCCTGCACAAACTCCGTGATTTCTTCTAAGGCAGACAATCCAATGAACAGCCTCGCAACCTATACCCCCATAGGCCTTGAGCCCGACGCAAATAGCATCCGTCAGCAGTTTGCGGCAGCAAACGGCTGGGAGAACCAGTACCGACTCATCATCCAGCTCGGCAAACAGCTACCTGCACTGCCCGGCGAATGGCAGCAGGAGGAATTTCGCCTCAAGGGGTGTGAAAGCCAGGCCTGGTTGAAGGGTGAGAAGAGCGAGGATGACCGTTGGCACTTTGCCTGCGACTCCGATGCCCGCATCGTGCGTGGACTCATCGTCATCGTGCTGGCGGCGCTCAATCATCAGACTGCCAACGCTATCCAGGCTTTTGATATGGATACTTATTTCAGCGAACTGGGGCTCGAGAAACACCTGAGCCCGTCGCGAGGCAACGGGCTCAGGGCAATCGTGTTGGCAATCCGGGAGCAGGCTGCCTAACCCACCTTGTACAGTGGTCGATCAGGCTTCGCCAATCGACCCTGCGTCTTCATTTCCGGCCTCTTTCTCGGCGCGGGCTCCCCGCTCGGCAATCTTCTTCAATACCCGGGACGCGGCAACCAAGCCAAAAGTGGCCGTCACCGGCGTCACGGCACCGAAGCCGGAGGCGCAATCCATCCTCATATTGCCGTCGCTGGCCGCCTTGGCCTGGCAGGTGCCGCCATTACCATCCGGATAACTCAGCTGCTCGGTTGAGAAGACACACTCCACCCCGAATTTGCGCGCCGGATTCTTGCTGAAGTTGTGCAGTCGGCGCAGGTCGGAGCGCACCTTGGCGGCCAGCGGATCCTGAATGGTCTTGGCCAGGTCGGCCACGGTGATCTGGGTCGGGTCCATCTGCCCGCCGGCACCGCCCGCCACGATCACCGGGATCTTGTTGCGCTTGCAGAAGGCAATCAGCGCCACCTTGGCCTTGACCGAGTCGATGGCATCTACCACATAGTCAAACTCCCGCTTGATATGCTCGCCCAGGTTGTCGGCGGTGACGAAGTCATCCACCTCGATCACCTCGCAATCCGGGTTGATGGCACGGATGCGCTCGGCCATCACCTCCGTCTTGAGACGGCCGACCGTGCCCTGCATGGCATGGATCTGGCGATTGGTGTTGGTGATGCAGATGTCGTCCATGTCGATCAGAGTGATCTGGTTGATGCCGGCCCGAGCCAACGCCTCGGCCGCCCAGGAGCCGACGCCACCGATCCCGACCACGCAGACTTTCGCCTGGCTGAAGGAGCCAAGGGCACGCTGGCCATAAAGACGGGCTATGCCCCCGAATCGCTGTAGATACTCTGCTTTCATACCACCACCTTGCTTGAGGGCGGCCATTATAGCGGCAACCTCTCTCAGGGGCGATGATCGGATGATGGTGGTGTTGATGTGAGGGGAAAAGGGTGCTGTCTCGGGAACGAAAAAAAGCCCAGTCGTTAGACTGGGCTTCTTAAGTAGTGGCGGAGCGGACGGGACTCGAACCCGCGACCCCCGGCGTGACAGGCCGGTATTCTAACCGACTGAACTACCGCTCCGCATTCGGTTAGCTTTCGCTAAATCTTTTGCTGCTTGTTTGTGAGGTGTCATCCTCGCAGCCGGTTATGTGATTCTTCACATCACCGTTTAATTGAGTGCCTGGCAGTGTCCTACTCTCGCATGGCGAATGCCACACTACCATCGGCGCTACAGCGTTTCACTTCTGAGTTCG
>NZ_JAPCIY010000034.1:0-42115 GCF_027707645.1 Aeromonas sp. QDB30
TGGCGATAAAATCAGATCACAATCGAAGCCATTTTTATATCTATTTCAATTGGTTGCTGCTAAAGATCCTGTACATGTGGTTCGCCTTAACTCAGAAAGTGATCGGGATCACACGCTTTTCTGTCATCAAGGAGATAACCATGAAGATCAAGTCGCTGTTTCTGCTCGTCGCCCTGGTCCTGCCCATGGCCCCGGCCCTGGTCCACGCCCAGGGCGCCCCCGCCATGCCGCTGGTGGTATGCCATGTCGACCAGGCACCCCAGATGCTGGTGCCCGCCTACCTTTGCCAATGGTATGGCGGCAGCCAGCACCACTGATCCTCCCACCCACGTCCTCTCACCCAAGGGGGGATGCACTCCTCTTGGGTGATGCCATTCCCTCGTTCGCCCTCGCCCCCATCCAGACCCGTCGCTTCACTCCCCCGGGATTGCCATTGGGCCGACACCACGCCCCTGGATGTCGGCTCCCGCATGCGCCCATCTGCGATCGACACCGGTAGCGCCGACTTTTCTGAACCCCAGGTAAACGGCCTGTGAGACATTCGCCATTACATGAGTGAGTAAAACGCCATAAAAATTCTCGCCATAGTCGGAAGATAAGCGTGAAAAAACCACAAGCAACACTGACAACACAATGATTAATAACAAAATAATGTCTATATCATTTCGCGAGAAACGAGTTGAGAAAAAACGTTTTTCAACATGCCGTTGTCGCCCTGCGTGAAATCCTTATAGTTACTCCTGCACGGACGCAATGAAGTCGGTCAGGAAGACTGGCTGCCAGGGTTGGGCAAATGGACTCACCACAGGATGTGGTAAAGGACACCTCCCAGGACGGAGAAAGTGCGACGGGAAAGGATGACTCGTCAGGCCATGATGGCTAAAGGACACCCCAAAGGATTGGGAAGGGGAAACCTAAAGGAAGAGGTATAGTCAGGGATTGCAGGGAGCAACTTCGTTCAAGGATATGAGCGATAAGACTATCGGGGGCGACGCAAGTCGCCCCCATCTTTTTTGGGTATTTTTCACGTCTGCCCGCTGATGGGTCACCCCGGCCACGATATTGCTGGCCAGGGTACCCGGGACTCGCCCAGCCGGCGCTATTCCAGCCGGAAGTGCCCCACTATCTCCCGCAGCCTGTCATAGGTGCGCTGCATGGCATTCGAGCTGTCCACGGTGCGCTCGCCATTCCCCTTGAGCTGGGTGATCACCTCGGCGATGGCACTCATGTTGCGATTGATCTCCTCGGCGACGGCACTTTGCTCCTCCGCGGCCGTGGCGATATGGCTGATGAGATCGTTGATCTCCACCACTTCTCCCGCCATCAGATCCAGTGACGCATTCACCTTGCTGGTGTTTTCCGCCGCATCCTGGCAGCTCTGTCGGGTGTTGCCCATGGCGGCCACCACGGTCTGGGTACCCCGTTGCAGCCGGGTCAGCATGGTCTGGATCTCGGCAGTGCTCTTCTGGGTGCGTCCCGCCAGAGAGCGCACTTCGTCCGCCACCACCGCAAACCCCCGCCCCTGCTCACCAGCCCGGGCTGCCTCGATGGCAGCGTTGAGGGCCAGCAAGTTGGTCTGCTCTGCGATGCCACCGATGACCCCGAGAATCGAGCCTATCTGCTGCACATCCTGCTGCATGGCTTCGATGGAGTGTGCCGTGGCCTCCACCTCCGTCACCAGCGCAGTGACGCTGGCCATGGCCTGATCCACCACCTGACGCGACTGGTTGGCCAGTTGCTGGCTCTGGCCGGTCAGCTGGGCAGTATTGGCCGCGCTCTCCGATACCGAGACGGCAGTACGGCTCATCTCGTTGATGGCGGTGACCACCTGTTCGGTCTCCCGCACATGCTCCGCCAGCAGGCCCTGGGCCGACCCCGTCTGCCTCGCCAATGCCGATATCCCTTCATTGAGCTGGCCGCTCGCTTGTCTCACCTCCCCCATCATGCCCTGCAACTGCTCGATGAAACGGTTGATGCCCGCCGAGATCTGGCCGAGATCATCCTTGCTGGTCACCGTGAGCCGGCGGGTCAGATCCCCATTGCCCTGGGAGAGCTCCTGCACCAGGTCGCGCAAGGAGAGGATGGGTCTATAGGCCAGGTTGAGGGCCACCATGGAGAGGGCCAGTACCAGCGCCGCCACCCCGAGCAGGGCCAGGGTGATCTTGCCGTTGAGCGCCTGGGTCATGGCCCGGATATAGTCGAGATCCACATAACCGGTCAGGGTCCACTCGCTGCCGCGAATATCCAGCTTGTTGGGGCGGCTCTCGCTCTCTCCCTGGGGCTTGCTGCTGTAGAGCACCTGTCCCTGGCTGTCGGTGAGGGAGAAGTAACGCCCTTCCCCGCTTACCTTGGTCAGCAGCGTCTTGAACTCGCTCATGTCGAGGTAGTAGAGGTAGGCGGAGTCGGCACCGCGCGGCACCAGGATGGAGATGACGGGTTTGCCGTCCAGCTGCTCCAGCGGGCTGACGGTGATCTGGTTGTTGGCGGCGGGGATCAGCTTGCGCAGTGCGTCAACCCTGGCCTTGTCGTCGATGACCCCGTTCGCGTCGAATGCCATGTCGCCAATGAGCTTGACGATGTTGTGAAAGCCGGTCTCCTGCAGCGCCTTCTTGACGCTGGTCACCCCGAGGTTGAGGTTGGCGGCCAGCAGCACCTTCTGGTTGATGTCACCCGCTAGCTTCTCCCTGACCAGGGTGATCTGCTCGTTGATGTTCTGGGTAGCCTGGGTGCGGATGTAGCCGCTGATGAAATGGTTGACGCTGAACCAGGCGGTACCGATGGTGACCAGAATGGCGAGCAGCAACAGCACGTTGATTTTGACTTTGAATGCCATGGTATGGGTCCCTCCAAAGAGAAAGGGCCGGGATGACCCGGCCCTCCCTGCCAATGCTTACTTCTTCTTGGCGTACTTCATGGAGTCCAGGGCTACCGCCAGGATGATGATGCCGCCCTTGATGATGAACTGCCAGTAAGGGCTGACACCGATGTAGGTCAAACCATAGTTGATCAGCGTGAAGATAAGTACGCCGGTGATCACACCCGCGACAGTTCCCACACCGCCGGCAAACGAAACGCCCCCCACCACGCAGGCCGCGATGGCATCCAGCTCATACATGAAGCCGAGGTTGTTGGTGGCACTGCCGATCCGCCCCGCTTCCAGCATGCCGCCGAAGGCGTAGAAGACACCGGCCAGGGCATAGATGACCACCAGGTTGACGGCGACGTTGACACCGGACACCTTGGCCGCTTCCGGGTTGCCACCGATGGCGAAGATGTTCTTGCCAAAGCGGGTCTTGTTCCACAGCACCCAGACGAAGACGCTGGCGATGGCCGCATAGAAGGTCAGGTACGAGAGCTTGAACCCGCCAATCCGGATGAAGCCCTGCGCAAAGTTGGAGAAGCGAGGATCAAACCCGGCCACCGGAGAAGCCCCCACGGAGTCGAAATAGAGGGAGTTGATGCCGTAGACGATGATCATGGTGCCCAGGGTGGTGATGAAGGGCGTCACGTTCAGGTAGGCGACGATCAGGCCGTTGACCAGACCAATCAGGGCCCCCACCACGCACACCAGCAGGATCACCGCCGGAATGGGCACCTCCCCCAGGGTGGGGAAGACCTTGTTGACGTTGGTCAGGGCCTGCAGCATGGTGGCCGCGATCAGCGCCGCCAGGCCGACCTGGCGACCGGCCGACAGGTCAGTACCCTGGGTGATGATGATGCCCGCCACCCCGAGGGCAATGATGACCCGTACCGAGGACTGGGTCAGGATGTTGCTGAGGTTGGTGAGGCTGAGGAAGGAAGGCTCCTTGATCACGATGATCATGAGCAACACCAGCAACACCACATAGATGCCGTTCTCTTTGAGCGCCTGCATCAGATTGAAATTTTTAGCCGACTCCATAATGTCTTCCTGTCTTTATAGGTACAGAGATGCCAGGCGCAGGATCTCGCTCTGGTCAGTTTCTTTGGTGTTGACGATCCCCGCGACCCGGCCATTGCTCATGACCATGATGCGGTCCGTGATGCCGAGCAGTTCCGGCATTTCGGAGGAGATGATGACGATGCCCTTGTCCTTCTTCGCCAGCTCCAGGATGAGCTGGTAGATCTCGAACTTGGCGCCGACGTCGATACCCCGGGTCGGTTCATCCAGCATCAGGATCTCGGGCTGGGTCAGCAGCCAGCGACCGATGATCACCTTCTGCTGGTTGCCACCGGAGAGGGAGCCGATCTGGGTCTGCTGGGTCGGTGTCTTGACCCGCATGGAGTCGATGACCCACTGGGTATCGCTCTTCATCTTGTTGTCGCTGAGCAGCCCCATGGATCCCTTGTAGTTGTCCATGTTGGCGATCAGGGAGTTGAAGGCGATGTCGAGGCGTGAATAGATCCCGGTGGAGCGGCGCTCCTCGGTCACCAGGGCGAAGCCGTTCTGGATCGCCTCGTGGGCGTTGTGGTTCGCCACCTCTTTGCCGTGCAGCTTGATGGTCCCTTCGCTGCGATCGCGGATGCCGAACAGGGTCTCCACGATGTCGGTGCGCTTGGCCCCCACCAGACCGGCGATGCCGAGGATCTCCCCCTTGTGCAGGTTGAAGGTCACGTCCTTGATGGAAGGCTGGTTCTTGGCCGTCAGGTGCTCGACCTCGAGGATCACCTCTTTGGGCTGGTTGGTTTTTTCCGGGAAGCGCTGGGTGAGCTCGCGGCCGACCATCATGCCGATGATCTGATCCATGGTCATGCCCTGGAGGGGCTGGGTCGCCACCCACTGGCCATCCCGCAATATGGTGATCTCGTCACAGAGCTGGAAGATCTCTTCCATCTTGTGGGAGATGTAGACGATGCCGCACCCCTTCTCCTTGAGCTTGTTGATGATCTTGAAGAGGTGGTTGACCTCTTTCTCGGTCAGGGAGGAGGTGGGTTCGTCCATGATGACGATCTTGGCGTCATAGGAGAATGCCTTGGCAATCTCGATCATCTGCATCTGGGAAACCGACAGGGTGCCGACCTTGACCCTGGGGTCGATGTCGATGTCCAGCTCCTCGAAGATATGCTTGGTGTCCTGATACATCTTGCCGTGGTCGACAAACAGTCCCTTGGTGGGATAGCGGCCGAGCCACATGTTGTCCATCACGGTGCGTTGCAGTACCAGGTTCAGCTCCTGGTGCACCATGGAAACGCCATTCTCCAGCGCCTCTTTGGACGAGGTGAAGTTGATCTCCTGTCCCTTGAAGAAGATCTTGCCCTGATCCTTCTCGTAGATGCCGAACAGGCACTTGAGCAGCGTGGACTTCCCTGCGCCATTCTCGCCCATCAACGCATGCACAGAATGAGGACGGACCCGTAAATTGACATTATCGAGTGCCTTGACGCCAGGAAAGCTCTTACTGACGTCAATCATCTCCAACAGCCATTCTGATTGTTGCCGTGTTGTCATATCAGCCATCACATCTGGTTGAAAAGAGGGCAAGGGGATCTCCCTTGCCCTGAGGGGAGGAATTACTCGAATTGGGACAGGTTGTCTTTGTCTACGCCCACGTAGGCAACGCGGACGACCTTGTTGTCGATCTTCCAGTTGGTGCCTTCACCGGCCGGCTTGCCTTCGGCCAGGTTCTTGGTCAGCTCGAAGGTGGCCTTGGCCTGGTTGGCCGCATCGTTCAGCACGGTACCAGCCATGGCACCGCTCTTGACCATGGCCAGGGCTTCCGGCAGGGCGTCAACACCGAACACCGGGATGGCGGTCTTGCCCTGGGCCTTCAGGGATTCCACAGCGCCCATCGCCATGCCGTCGTTGTTCGCGATGACTACTTCGATCTTGTTGGCGTTCGGACCGGAGATCCAGGCGTCCATCTTGTCCTTGGCCATGGCGGTATCCCACATACCGGTATCCATGTGCAGTTGCTCGGTCTTGATGCCGCCATCGTTCAGGGTCTTGACGACGTAGGTGGTGCGTGCTTCCGCATCCGGGTGGCCAGGCTCACCCTTGAGCAGCACGAACTGGATGACGCCATCCTTGTTCAGATCCCACTCGGGGTGCGCTTTCCAGTGCTTGGCGATCAGCTGGCCCTGGATGATGCCGGACTCCTTGGAGTCGGTGCCCACGTAGTAGGCCTTGTCATAGCTGGCCAGGTCGGCCGCGCTCGGTTCCTTGTTGTAGAAGACCACGGGGATCTCGTCCGCACGGGCTTTCTCAATCACGACAGGGGCCGCCGCCGGGTCAACCAGGTTGATGGCCAGGGCCTTCACGCCCTTGGCCAGCAGTACATCGATCTGGTCGTTCTGCTTGGACTGGTCGTTCTGGGAGTCGTTCATCAGCAGTTCCACACCCGGGGTGGCCGCCGCTTCTTTCTCGATGGCCTTGCGCACCACGGCCATGAAGTTGTCGTCGTACTTGTAGACGGTGACCCCGATACGGGTATCGGCCTGGGCTTGGGCTCCCGCCATCAGTCCCATCAGCAAGGTGGCAACTGTCGTGAGTTTTTTCATTGTTATGCTCCGATCTCTATCTGTTTTTTGTAGGGAATGCTGTACACCGTTTGAGCTGGCGCCAGCCTAATGTAATCAGTTTGTTGTGAGGCGGTCTGTGATCCTGGCAACAAAATGAAAACGTTTACACTCTGTTACATAGCCGTAATATTGTTAAAAATTAAATAGTTACGTGAGAAACTGCCTTTGGGTCTCGCCATCTCGCGACGGCGGGTCCGGCTAGCTCAGACGGCAGTGCCACTGATAACGACCCGGCAACAGCCAGAACTCGGGCCGCACGCTCTGGCTCCAGGAGTCGTCGCCTCCCACCCCCATGTGGAAGCCATCGAGGCACAGGTGCGTGCCCCCCAGAGCCACCAGATCGGTCTGGTGACGTGCTTCGGTCAGCTGCTGCTGACTGTAGCGGCTGACACTGAAGTGGAAGCGCCCCTCCACCACCAGATCCCCCAGTTGCAGTGCGCGGGTATCGCAGCGCAGCCCGTTGTCGGTCGGGAAGACATAAGGGGTGTGCAACGCCTCGATGGGCAATTGCCAGCGACCGAGATCGGCGGCGAGCCGGCGATCCGGGTAATTCTCGTGGGGGCCAAGCCCCAGCCAGCTCACCGGGGCACCTTCGGCCGGTTCATCGGCCAGCCAGAGCCGGGCACCGATGCGCGGCAAGGAGGGCATGTCGGCGGCCACCTCCACCTCGATGGCGAGGTGCATGGCGCCCTCCCCGTCCACCCTGTGATGCCAGCGGGTCAGGATCTTCGGCTCGTCACCCACGAAGTAGCCGTGGTGCGCCGTGATGAGACCCAGCTCCGGACTCGCCTCCAGGCCGAGACAGCGGTGCTGCAGATCATTGAGTCCGGCCTCCTGCCAGCGGGCAATCCAGGCGTTGGGATCGGCGTGATCCGCCTCACTGGTGCCGATATCGTTGTCGAGCGGCGCCCGATAGAAGTGATCGGCGATGGCGTCGCGCAGCCGTTCGCGGCCCTGTTTCTGCCAGCTGACGATGCGACCACTGGCCTTGTCGAGCTGCCACAGGGAATCTGCGGCGCCAAGCACCCAGTGATCGCGCTGCTCGGTCAGGCTGACCGCCGGGCAGGCCGACGGCAGCGCCAGGGGCGCGGGCAACAGGCATTGCTGGCGAGCCACCTCGTGACCCGCTCCGGCCCAGGCCGTGGCGGTGGGCTGCACGATGGCGAGATCCAGCCAGGCGAGCGCCCCCGGCGCAAAGGCCGGCAGTTGCTCCAGCAGGGTCAGCGTCATGCTCCCCCGGGGGGCCAGCGCGAGCGGGCATTCACCCTGGCTCACCACCACGCCGTCTTCACACAGACGCCACAGCAGGCGTTCGTTGTCCGTCTCGCGGAACAGGTATTCGCTGCGGATCTCCACCGTCAGCGGCTGGCGACCCTGCAGGGTCAGAACAAAGGGCTGCTGGGCACGCCGGGCTTCAAACAGGGAAGGATGGGGGGTGCGATCGGGGAACAGCAGGCCGTTGCAGCAGAACTGGCGATCGTTGGGAGTGTCGCCGAAATCGCCACCATAGGCCCAGAAATGGCGGCCATCGTCGGTCTGCTTGTCCAGCCCCTGATCGACCCAGTCCCAGACAAACCCACCCTGCAGCCGCGGATGATCGCGAAATGCCTGCCAGTAATGGGCATAGCCCCCCAGGCTGTTGCCCATGGCGTGGGCGTATTCGCACAGGATCAGCGGCCGGGTCTCTTCCGGCAGGCCGATCCACTTGGCCAGCGCCCACTTGGGCACCGCCGGGAAGAGTTGATCCTGGTGGGTACGGGCATACATGGGGCAGATGATGTCGGTGGCCGGGGTGTCGGCCCCGCCCCCTTCGTACTGCACCGGGCGGCTGGGATCCGCCCCCTTCACCCAGCGATACATGGCGTCGTGGGCCGGGCCATAACCGGATTCGTTCCCCAGGGACCAGATGATGATGCAGGGGTGGTTGAAGTCCCGGGCCACCATGCGGGTAACCCGCTCCAGGAAGGCGTTGCTCCAGGCGGGATCCCGCGCCAGCCGCCCCATGGGGGTCATGCCGTGGGTCTCCAGGTTCGCCTCGTCCACCACATAGAGGCCGAGCCGGTCGCACAGGCGATAGAGCTCGGGGTGATTGGGATAGTGGGAGCAGCGCACCGCGTTGAAGTTGTGCCGCTTCATCAGCAGCAGATCCTGCTCCATGTCGGCCGGGGTCACCACGTGACCCCTGGCGGGATGGTGTTCATGGCGATTGGCACCACGAATCAGCAGGGGTTGCCCGTTGACCCGCAGCAGGCCGCCACGGATCTCCACCGCCCGAAAGCCCACGTCATGGGCCTCGCTCTCGAGAGTGCTTCCCTGCTCGTCCAGCAGGGTCAGGGTCAGGCGATAGAGGTGCGGGGTCTCGGCGCTCCACTTGTGTGGCGCCGTTACCGTCAGCCACAACTCGGCGCGATCGTCATACACCCCTTTCTCGTCGATGGCCTGGGTGCCGATCCGCTGGCGCAGGGTCGCGACCCGCTCGTCGCCATCATAGAGGTTGGCCTCCACCGACAGACCGGCTCCGTTGGCCGCCTGCAGTTCAACCTTGAGGCGGGCATCCCGGTAGCAGGCGTCGAGCTCGGGCGTCACCCGGATATCCATCAAATGACGGGCCGGTTTGTGCAGCAGGCTGACTGAGCGGAAGATGCCGCTCATGCGCCACATGTCCTGATCTTCCAGATAGGAGCCGTCAGACCAGCGCAGCACCAGGACGGCGAGGCGGTTGGCCCCGACCTGAAGGAAGGGGGTCAGATCGAATTCCGCCGGCAGCCGGCTGTCCTGGGAGTAACCGACCCAGCGGCCGTTGCAGAAGAGGTGAAACGCGCTGTCCACCCCGTCGAAGATGATCCGGGTCTACCCCTCGGCCAGCCAGTCCGCAGCAACGGTGAACTCGCGGGAGTAGCAACCGGTGGGGTTCTCGGCAGGCACCCGCGGCGGGTCGCAGGGAAAGGGGTACTTGATGTTGGTGTAGATGGGCACATCCGTGACGGGTCGCGCCCCCGGATAGGCCGCAGCCAGTTGCCAGTTGCCCGGCACCTTGATGGGGCAGGCATCCGGCAGATCCTCCACCAGCCACTGCTCCGGCACCCGCTCCGGGGCCTCGAACCAGGAGAACTGCCACTCGCCGTCCAGCAGCAGGCGGGAAGGTGACAACCCCCCTATCCTGGCTTCCCCTTCACTGCGCCAACTGGACAAGGGGGTATGGGCTGGCAACCGGTTCACGGCGGTGATCCCCTGGGTCTGCCAATCCTGACGGGCCACTATCTCCTTGAGCATGCTTCACTTCTCCCTGCATTCACGCTGAAAACCACTGCAGTGTAGGAGAGTTTTGCCCGGTGATCGGCGATCCCGCTCACACAGATGTAAACGATTACACTCATTTTGTTAAGTAAAACGGAGTAAAAATCGGATAAATCCGGGTAAATGACCCCCACGGGGGAAAAAGCGGACCTTCGGAAGGGCAAAAGATGCCCGGGAGTGTGAAACCGGGAGGCAATGACCGAACAAGCGGAGCAAGCCATGGCAAAGACCCGACATCGCGCCCCCCTCGTCTCATCAGGTGCTGGAGCGCCTCAACCCGGTTCCGGGCACGCAGCCCGGTCTCTCGAAGGAGTGTGCAGAGGCCACGAGAGCCCCTGCCCGGCGCAGAGAAAAGCCATGGCGGGTGTCTGGCAGGATCTGGCCGGAAGTGAGGCTCGGCAGGCCGGGGGAGAGGAGCTCGTGACAGACGAGCGGGAAGAGCAGCCGAGTTCAGTAGGCAGGGAGTGTGAGGGGACGGTTGTCACTCCTCAGACAGTCCTTTATGGTCTGCGCTAGCCATGCTCTGAGCTATCCGTCTGAGCTACCCATAGTCTGAGCTATGGGGGCGCTTTATGGGCTGCAGTACGGGTTCGCCAGGTGCAGCGCTTGCGCCGACAGGGCGCAAGCGCTGCGATCAGGACCTGACGGGAGCGACCGAATGGCGGTTGATCAGGGTGGGGGTATAGATGCGGCTCTGCACCGATTCACTCTCCCCTGCGGCGAGTTGTAGCGCCAGCTTGGCAGCCTGGGCCGCCATCAGCTCGATGGGATAGCGCATGGTGGAGAGCTTGGGTCTCAGGTATCTGGCGTAGATGATGTCATCGAAGCCCACCACAGAGACCTCTTCCGGCACCTTGAGGCCGTTGTCCGCCAGCACGGAGATGGCCCCTGCCGCCATGGCGTCGTTGTAGGCCACCACCGCCGTGATGGGCAACCCCTTGGCCAGCAGGTTGAGCATGGCGCGCTCACCCCCCTCTTCATTGGGCATGCCGCTCTCCACCAGCTCGGGATCGGCGAAGACCTCCGCCTCCGCCAGGGCATCCTGATAGCCCTGATGGCGCAACAGCGCATCCTCGATGGCGTGATCCGAGCTCAGGAAGGCGATATGGCGGTGGCCGAGATCCAGCAGATGACGGGTGGCGGTCGCCGCACCCTGGCGGTTGTTGAGAGCGATGCAGCGCCCCCTCAGACTCGGAATGTCGCGGTTGATCAGCACCATGCCGGGGGCACGCAGGGCGTAGTCGACCAGCTCCTCGTCGCCGAGCGCCTTGCTGTGCACCACCAGTGCCTCGCAGCGTTTGCCGATGAGCAGCTCGATGGCCTCCCGCTCCTGCTGGGCGCGGTGAAAACCATTACCCATCAACAGGTGCAAGCCCTGCTCCACCGCCACCGCCGCGACCCCTTTGACCAGGGCGCCGAAGAAGGGATCCGCCACGTCCCCCACCACCACTCCCATGGTGTCACAGGTCTGGCTGACCAGGGCCCGCGCGTTGGCGTTGGGGGTATAGCCCAGCTCGGCCATGGCCTTCAGCACCACCTCGCGGGAGGCGGCACTGGCCTTGGGTGAGTTGTTCATCACCCGTGAAACCGTTGCCACTGACACATTGGCCAAACGGGCGACATCCTTGATGGTGCTCATGCTGTTTTCACTTATTTCACGCTGCAACTGGCCGCATTATACCGTTCAATGTCACTGATAACAGGGGGAAAAATCAGAACTTGCCACATTGGTCGATGAAAACAAGTGTAATCGTTTACACGTATTTGTTAAGCAGCTCACAGTTTGCCCGTCAGCCCCTCGGCTAGACTCCTGCTCAGGCTTTCCTGATGCGAGGAGTTGAGGGTGGAACAACGGATGAAAGTACTGGTCACCGGCGGTTGCGGCTACATCGGCAGCCACACCTGTCTGGCCTTGCAGGCCGCAGGCATGGAGCCCGTGGTGGTGGACAACCTCTGCAACAGCAAGGCGGGCGTCCTGACCCGTGTCGCCGCCATCAGCGGGCACGAGCCCCGCTTCTACGAGGGGGACATCCGTGACCCGGCCCTGCTGGATCGCATCTTCAGCGAGCAGCACATCGACGCCGTGATCCACTTCGCCGCCCTCAAGGCGGTCGGCGAGTCGACCCGCATCCCGCTGGACTACTACGAGAACAACCTGAGCGGCACCCTGGTATTGCTGCAGGCGATGAAACGGGCCGGGGTACGCAATCTGGTGTTCAGCTCGTCGGCCACCGTCTACGGCGATCCTGCCAGCACCCCGATCCGGGAGGATTTCCCCCGCAGCGCCACCAACCCCTACGGCCGATCCAAGCTGATCATCGAGGAGATCCTCGAGGATCTGCAGCGGGCCGAGCCCCACTGGAGCATGACCCTGCTGCGCTATTTCAATCCCGTCGGCGCCCACGAGTCCGGCACCCTGGGGGAGGATCCCCAGGGCATCCCCAACAATCTGATGCCGTTTTTGACCCAGGTCGCCATCGGCCGACGCGACTGCCTCTCGGTCTTTGGTAACGATTACCCAACCATCGACGGCACCGGGGTGCGCGACTACATCCATGTGATGGATCTCGCCGAAGGGCACGTCAAGGCTCTGGAACACTGCGCCGGACGGGGCGGTGTCCACGCCTACAACCTGGGCACGGGCCAGGGCCAGAGCGTGTTGCAGATGGTCGCGGCGTTCGAGGCCGCCTGCGGTCGGCCCCTTCCCTACCGGATCGAGCCACGGCGCCCCGGCGACATCGCCGAGTGCTGGGCCGATCCCGCCAAGGCCGCTCGGGAACTGGACTGGCACGCCAGCCGGGATCTCGCCGCCATGTGCGCCGACAGCTGGCGCTGGCAGTCCGCCAACCCCAATGGTTACGAGGCGTAGGCCCTGGCCTGCGCCTTCGGATGTATTCAACTCACACACTGGAGTGATGATGTTCAACCCCGTTGATCACCCCCACCGCCGCTTCAACCCGCTCACCGGCCAGTACGTGCTGGTCTCCCCTCACAGGGCCAAGCGCCCCTGGCAAGGCCAGGTCGAGAAGGTGAGCCTGGCGCCGAGCCAGGCCCATGATCCCGACTGCTTCCTCTGTGCGGGCAACACCCGGGTGACCGGCGATATCAACCCCGACTATCAGGGCACCTTCGTCTTTACCAACGACTTCGCCGCCCTGATGCAGGACACCCCGGCCGCTGACGCGGCGCCGGATCCCCTGCTGAAGCTGGAAGCCGCCCGGGGCACCAGCCGGGTCATCTGCTTCTCGCCGGATCACGGCAAGACCCTGCCCGAGCTGCCCCTGCCCGCCATCGAAGGGGTGATCACCACCTGGATGGACCAGGTGGCCGAGCTCTCTGACCAGTGGGAATGGGTGCAAGTCTTTGAAAACAAGGGCGCCGTCATGGGCTGCTCCAACCCGCACCCTCACGGCCAGCTCTGGGGCAGCGACTTCCTGCCCAACGAGATTGCCCGAGAAGAGGCGCACCAGCGCGCCTGGCTGGCCGAACACGGCCGCCCCCTGCTGCTGGATTATGTGGAGCGGGAGCTGGCGGATCGCTCCCGCATCGTGGTGGAGACGGCCCACTGGCTGGCGGTGGTGCCCTTCTGGGCAGCCTGGCCGTTCGAGACCCTGCTGCTGCCCAAGGCCCATGTCCCCTCCATGCTGGATCTCACCCGGGAACAGCAACAGGATCTGGCCATCGCGCTCAAGGAGCTCACCAGCCGCTACGACAACCTGTTCCAGTGCAGCTTCCCCTACTCCATGGGCTGGCACTTCGCCCCGCCCCGTTCCGACTGCCCCGAGGCGTGGCAACTGCACGCCCACTTCTATCCGCCCCTGCTGCGCTCCGCCACGGTGCGCAAATTCATGGTGGGCTTCGAGATGCTGGCCGAAACCCAGCGCGATCTCACCCCGGAACAGGCGGCGGAACGGCTGCACGCCCTCAGTCCCATCCACTACAACGACCAGAATCAGGCCAACGAGGAGGCCCTATGACCCCGAGCCAGCGCGTCAGCGCCGTGTTTGCCGAGCAGTTTGAGCAACAACCCGACCTGCTGGTACGGGCTCCAGGCCGCGTCAACCTCATCGGCGAGCACACCGACTACAACGACGGCTTCGTGCTGCCCTGCGCCATCGACTACGAGACCTGCGTCGCCATCGGCTTGCGCGGCGACAACCTGGTCGAAGTGATCGCCGCCGACTACGACAACCAGCGCGACCGGTTCAGTCTCGATCAACCCATCGAGCACCACCCCAGCCAGCGCTGGAGCGACTACATCCGCGGCGTGGTGAAACACCTGCAGGCACGGGGCCACGCCCTGCGCGGCCTTAATCTGGTGGTCTCCGGCAACGTGCCCCAGGGGACGGGTCTCTCCTCCTCCGCTTCCCTGGAGGTGGCCATCGGCCAGGCCTTCAAGGAGGCCCAGGGGCTGGCCATCAGCCAGGCGGAAATCGCCCTCAACGGCCAGCAGGCGGAGAACCAGTTCGTCGGCTGCAACTGCGGCATCATGGATCAGATGATCTCCGCGAGCGGCAAGCAGGATCACGCCCTGCTGCTCGATTGCCGCTCCCTGGAGACCCGGCTCATCCCCATGCCCACCGATCTGGCGGTGCTCATCGTCAACTCCAACGTGCGCCGCGGCCTGGTGGACAGCGAATACAACACCCGTCGCCAGCAGTGCGAAACCGCCGCCCGTCACTACGGGGTCAAGGCCCTGCGCGACCTGGATCTGGCGACCCTGGAAGCGGGCAAGGCCGGTCTGGACGAGGCCTGCTATCGCCGTGCCCGCCACGTGGTCGGCGAGAACGCCCGCACTCTGGCGGCGGCCGATGCGCTGGCACAGGGCGATCTGGTGCGCCTCGGCGAGCTGATGGGCCAGTCCCACGCCGCCATGCGGGATGACTTCGAGATCACCGTGCCCCCCATCGACGGCCTGGTGGAGATCATCAAGGCCCGGATCGGCAGCGAAGGCGGTGTGCGCATGACCGGCGGCGGTTTTGGCGGCTGCGTGGTCGCCCTGCTGCGCCCCGAGAAGGTGGCCGAGGTGATCGCCGTGGTGGAGGCGGAATACCCGGCCCGTTTCGGCCTCAAGGCGGACTGCTACGTCTGCCGTGCCAGCGCAGGGGCCGGCAGACTGTAACGCACGCCTGACAACGGGTGACGCCCCCTGCCCGGCACTCGCGACGCCGGCAGGGGGCGACGGGATCACGACGGGGAACCGCAAACCATGATGAGATTCGAGCTGGAAAACGAGGAGGGACTGCGGCTGCGCGGTCTCGCATACGGGGCCACCCTCACCTCCCTCACCCTGCCGGTGGCGGGAGAGCGGCGGGAGGTGCTGCTGGGCTGCGCCGACGAGGCCTACCTCACCCAGCAGGTATGGCTGGGTGCCGTGGCGGGGCGCTTTGCCAACCGCATCGGCGGCGCCCGTCTTGAGCGGGAAGGCCAGTGCTGGACGCTGGACGCCAACCAGGGGGCCAACTGCCTGCACGGCGGGCGCGACGGGTTCCATCGCCGCACCTGGCAGATCAAGGAGCAGGAGGCGGACAGGGTCAAGCTGGCGCTCCTCTCCCGGGCGGGGGATCAGGGCTTTCCCGGCAATCTGAGGGTGAGCCTGGAGTATCGGCTGGAGCAGTGCGATCTGGTGGTCGATTTCTGCGCCAGCACGGACGCCCCCAGCCCGGTCAGCCTCACCAGCCACGCCTACTTCAACCTGGATGGCGGTGGCGACATCCGCCACCACACCATCAGCCTAGACGCCGACCGCTACCTGCCCACGGATGACCAGAGCCTGCCGCTGGCCATCGCCCCGGTGGAAGGCCCCTTCGATCTGCGCGCCCCCCGCCCCATCGGCCAGGCGTGGCTGGACCACCCCCAGCAGCAGTTGGCCAAGGGGTACGATCACGCATTTCTGCTCAACAACAGCGATTTCGAGCCTGTTGATGAGCCGTTTGGTGGGTCCAACCAGCCATGGGCCGCCCGGGTGATCTCGGGGGATGGCAAGCTGACCATGGCGGTCTACACCAACCAGCCCTCCCTGCAGTTCTACAGCGGCAACTGGCTGACCGGCACACCGGATCGTCAGGGCCGACCCTACCGGGATTACGACGGCTTCTGCCTGGAGGCCCAGCAATTGCCCGACAGCCCGAACCGGCCCGCCCTCGGCGATCCCTGGTTGCTGCCGGGGCAGCGTTATCGCCACCAGACCCGTTATCGCTTTATTCCTGCCCCCTGACAGCCCCGCTCGGGCAGACGAAGGGGCCCGGGCGCGCCGCCACGTCATGGCAGCCCCGGCCCCGATGGCACCGCCGAATCAGCCGGGGTGAGGCCCGCCGCAGGGCACGTCGCTCCTCATTGCACACCAGCCAAGGAACCGCACCGTGATGGATGACAACTACCTCGCCGCCCCCGACCGCTACCAGCGCCAGCCCTACCGACCGGCGGGCCGCCACGGCCTGCGCCTGCCCGGCATCGGTCTGGGCCTTTGGCACAACTTCGGCGCCGGGAGCGATCCCGCCACCGCGAAGGCCATGGTGCACCAGGCGTTCGATCTGGGGATCACCCACTTCGATCTCGCCAACAACTACGGGCCGCCGCCGGGATCTGCCGAACTGACCTTCGGCACGCTGCTCAAGAGGAGCCTGGCTCCCTATCGGGACGAGCTCATCATCGCCAGCAAGGCGGGCTACGTGATGTGGGACGGCCCCTACGGCGATGGCGGCAGCGCCAAGTACCTCTTCGCCAGCCTGCACCAGAGCCTGCGCCGTCTGGGCCTCGACTACGTGGACATCTTCTATCACCACAGGCCGGATCCCCGCACCCCGCTCGAGGAGACCTGCCAGGCCCTGGCCCTGATGGTGCGCCAGGGCAAGGCGCTCTACATCGGCCTCTCCAACTACCCGGCCCCGCTCGCGGCCAAGGCTGCCGCCCGGCTGGCGGAGCTCGGCACCCCCTGCCTGGTCAACCAGCTCAAATACTCCCTGTTCCAGCGCGATGTTGAGCCCGACACCCTGCCGACCTGCCGGGAGCACGGCATGGGGGTGGTCGCCTTCTCGCCCCTGGCCGGGGGGCTGCTGAGCGATCGCTACCTGGCGGGCATTCCCGCGGATTCCCGCGCCGCCAGTGCCAGCCCCTTCCTCACGGCGGACCAGATCACCGAGGAGAAGCTCGCCACCGTCCGCGCCCTGCATGCACTGGCCCTGCAACGGGGTCAGTCCCTGTCGCAACTCGCACTGCAATGGGTGCTGCGCGACCCCGTGGTGAGCTGCGCCCTGATCGGCGCCAGCCATCCCCAACAGATAACGAGCGCCGTCGAGGCCCTGGGGCAGCCCCCCCTGGACGATGATCTTCAACAGAAAATCCTGTCCATACTGGCCTGACAGCACAAAGAGATCATAAAACAGAGGACATCTGGCGTGACTGCCCTGTCAGAACGTGACGGGGCAGTCATGGCTTCTGACAGCATGCGGCAAGCCGCGCCCTGCATGGTCCGCCAGCGCCCTTTCCCGGCCGGAACAGGGCGCTGAAATCCCCAATATTCACTGGTTGCCCGCGCGATTTTCCGCCATCATTGGCCGCCCCGACCCGTTCGGGGTTGATTTTATCCAGACCCCATAACCAAGAGATCTGCACCATGACCGAATCCTACGCCCTGTTCGTCGCCTTTGTGCTGGGCATAGTGGAAGGCCTGACCGAGTTCCTCCCCGTCTCCTCCACCGGCCACATGATCATCGTCGGCCACCTCCTCGGGTTTGAAGGACCCAAGGCCGCCACCTTCGAGGTGGTGATCCAGCTCGGCTCCATCCTGGCAGTGGTCGTCATGTTCTGGCGCCGCCTGTTCGGACTCATCGGCATTCACTTCGGTCAGAAACCGACCCCGGGCCACGCGACCCTCTCCCTGGTGCACGTCATCCTCGGCATGCTGCCCGCCGTGGCCGTCGGGCTGGCTATCCACAGCTGGATCAAGGCCAATCTGTTCGGGCCGGAAACCGTGATGTATGCCCTGGTGGCCGGTGGCATCCTGCTCATCATCGCCGAAAAGTTCCGCCCCGCCGTGACCGCGGAGACCCTGGACGACATCAGCTACAAGCAGGCCTTCGGCATCGGCCTGTTCCAGTGCCTGGCACTCTGGCCCGGTTTCTCCCGCTCCGGCGCCACCATCAGCGGCGGCATGCTGATGGGCATCAGCCGCCACGCGGCAGCGGAATTCTCCTTCATCATGGCGGTACCCATGATGATCGCGGCCAGCGGCCTGGATCTCTACAAGAGCCGCGACTTCCTCTCCATGGCGGACTTCCCCATGTTTGCGGTGGGCTTCGTCACCGCCTTCGTGGTGGCCATGGTCGCCATCAAGACCTTCCTGGCGCTGATCCGTCGTCTCGACTTCATCCCGTTCGCCATCTACCGCTTCCTGCTGGCCTTCGTCGTCTACCTGGTCTTCGTGGCCTGATGGGCTGCGCCCCCAAGCAACACAAAAGGGACCCGAGGGTCCCTTTTTTCATGCCATGATACCGCCTCAGTCGCGCGGCAGCCCGCTATCGCCGAGCAGCCGTGATCCCAACTCAATAGAGGTGCTGGCTGATGCCGTTGAGCAGCCGTGACAGCCCCTTGGTGAACTGCACGGGGGCATCTTGCACCGTGTAGCAGAGGCAGCCGTCCGGGGTTCGGGGGCTGTGGGCGTGGCTGGCGTCGCGCCAGATGAAATCCCCCGCCTGATAGCGGGTGTCGCCATCCTCGATGGTGCCCGCCAGCAGCAGGGTCAGCTCATATCCCTTGTGGGTGTGCTCGGGGATCCGCCCCCCCGCTTCGATATGGAGCAGGTTGGCCCGCGCCCCCATCTCGTCCAGGGGCAGGCTGACCTGGCGGATGGCCCCGAGATGACGCCACCTGGGGGCATGATGCCGTGCCAATGCCCGCGGCAGCCGGTAACTGTGACCCGCCACCCTGAGCTCTGGCCTCGGGCTCTCGGGAAGGGCGAGCGCCGCCTCCGTCGCCACCGGCTGTTGCAGTATGCCCGCCAGCATGGCATCGAATCCGGCGGGCAGCGCCTCGTCCGGCGCGTCAGGGGCGAGATGCTGGCACGCCAGCGCCTCTTCAAATTGCTTCACCCGGGCGGCGCACTCGGGGCAGAACTCGCAATGGGCGGAGACACCGACGGCCAGCGGCAGAGGCAGCTCGTCGGCAGCGAAGGCGCGCAGCATGGGTTCAGTCGGATGGGTCTTAATCATGGCCTTGCTCCACTTGTTCCTTCAGTTTCTGTAGTGCCAGCCGCAGCCGGGACTTGATGGTGCCAAGGGGCACGCCGAGCCGGTCGGCCAGCTCCTGCTGGGAGAGCTCCTGCAGGTAGATGCCGCGCACCACCTGCTGCTGCGGCTCCGGCAGCGTGGCGACATAGTGGGCCATCTGGCGGGTCAGCACCGCGTCTTCACCGCCGCTCAGGTGCTCCTCTTCGGCCCGGAATTCCAGCAGCGGCCAGATCTCCTCGGCGCAGAGCTCCTCCTTGCTGGCGCGGCGGCGGCGCAGCATGTCAAAGCTCTGGTTGCGCATCACTGTGTAGATCCAGGTGGTGGCGGCGCCCTTGTCGGGGTGATAGAGCCGTGCCTTCTGCCAGACCAGCAGCATGGTCTCCTGCACCAGTTCCATGGCGTTGGCCTCGCTGCCGAGGTGGCGCAGCCCGTAGCTGCGGATGCGCGGCGCGAAGTGGTGGAACAGGGTGGCGAAGGCAGCCTTGTCGGCACGCTCGGCCACCCGGACCAGCAAAGATGTGAGGTCGCCGTCTGGGTTGTCCATGGGGGGCGATGTCCTGCGTGGAGCCGATTGTGGTTGGCCAGTATATGCCATTGCGCCATCCCTCGCGTGTGGTGTTCACCCCCAATACGGTGAGCGAGGAAAAAGGATCACCGGGAAGGGGAATTCAATGGCTCGCGACCAGCAGACCGCTCAGCAGGGAGAGGGTGGGCTGGTTGTCCTTGGCCGCCACCAGCCACTGCTTTTGTTCCACCGGGATGGGCAGCACCTCCAGCCAGCGCTGGGCGACCCAGCTCGCATCCTCCCAGTCCGGCTCCGGATAGAGGGCCGCGTACTCCGGATAGTCGTTGAACACGTCCTGCAACGCCTTGGCCAGGGAGTGCTGATCCGCCTGGAGCCTGCCGCTCTGCCAGGGGGGCAGGGGCTCCACCTCGCCGACCCGCAGACCGTCCTCTTCCTGCCAGAGATCCGTGATGCGCACCCGCTCCACCCCGAGTACCGTGATGCCGAGCAAACCATCGGGCAGCAGATCGAAATCGATGATGCGCACCCGGGTGGCGATGGGGTACATGTTGCGCAGCGCGTCGGGCTGGCGGGGGTCCAGCATGCAGAGCGCGAACTCCCGCTCCCGGGACTCGGCGATCATGCGCTGGTATCTGGGCTCGAAGATGCGCAGCGGCATGATGCCGCCCGGCAGCAGGTGAGCGGAGAGTGGAAACAGTACCAGTGTCATGGGAATCATCCTCCAACGGCGTCCTCAAAGGATACGACCGCCACGGGAAGCGGGATCATTCAGATCGAATCGGTATAAATAACCCTGTCATAATCAGGGGAAAATAGCCTGGACAAGCCGTTTCGTTATGCAGTAGAAATGGATAACCACCACTTACCCAAATCAATATCCTGCAATGTGGTGGAAAACGCAGTGAAATATCCGCCACGCCCACGGGTGCGGGCCGTTCCTATAGTTTTCTCGGCCCGATGCGGGTAAAATTCACGCCCTTATCCAGTCAGTCACTTTTCGACGCGCAACCTCGGTGGTCAGTTATGAAAGAGCATATTCATCATCTACTTGAACAAACGGTAGCCAATCTCAAGTCCGCAGGCGTCCTGCCCGCCGACCTGGAAGCCCGGGTGCAAGTAGACCGATGCAAGGAGAAGGCTCACGGCGACCTGGCCACCAACCTGGCCATGCTGCTGGCCAAACCGGCCCGCAAGAATCCCCGCGAGCTGGCCGCTGCCATCATCGAGCACCTGCCCGCCTCCGATCTGATCGCCAAGGTCGAGATCGCCGGCCCCGGCTTCATCAACTTCTTCTTCGACCCGCGCTGGCTGGCCGGTCAGGTGGAAGCCATGGTGACCTCCGACAACGCCAACGTGAAGCTGCCGGCGCCGCAGACCGTGGTGGTGGACTACTCCGCCCCCAACGTGGCCAAGGAGATGGCGGTGCACCACATCCGCTCCACCGTGCTCGGTGACGTGGCCGCCCGCGCCCTCGAATTCCTGGGCCACAAGGTGGTGCGTGCCAACCACATCGGCGACTGGGGCACCCAGTTCGGCATGCTGATCGCCTATCTGGAGAAGATGGCCAACGAGCACGCCTCCGACATGGAGCTCAAGGACCTGGAAGCCTTCTACACCCAGGCCAAGCGTCACTATGACGAAGACGAAGCCTTCGCCGAGCGCGCCCGCAACTACGTGGTGAAACTGCAGGGTGGCGATGAGTACTGCCGCACCATGTGGAAGAAGCTGGTCGACATGACCATGGAGCAGAACCAGCGCAACTACGATCGCCTGAACATCTCCCTGTCCAACAAGGACATCATGGGCGAGTCCATGTACAACGACATGCTGCCGCAGATCGTTGCCGACCTGAAAGCCAAGGGGCTGGCAGTCGAGAGCGAAGGGGCCACCGTGGTCTTCCTGGACGAGTTCAAGAACAAGGATGGCGAGCCCATGGGCGTCATCATCCAGAAGAGCGACGGCGGTTTCCTCTACACCACCACCGACATCGCCTGCGCCAAATACCGTTACGAGAACCTGGGCGCCGACCGGGTCATGTACTTCATCGACTCCCGTCAGCACCAGCACCTGATGCAGGCCTGGACCATCACCCGCAAGGCGGGCTATGTGCCGGAATCCGTGCCCCTCGAGCACCACGCCTTCGGCATGATGCTGGGCAAGGACGGCCGTCCCTACAAGACCCGCTCCGGCGGCACCGTCAAGCTGGTTGACCTGCTGAACGAAGCGGAAGAGCGCGCCAGCGCCCTGCTGGAGAGCCGCAACAGCGACCTCTCTGCCGAAGAGAAGGCCCAGGTGGTGCACGCCATCGCCATGGGCGCGGTCAAGTATGCGGATCTCTCCAAGAACCGCACCACCGACTACATCTTCGACTGGGATCTGATGCTGTCGTTTGAAGGCAATACCGCCCCCTACCTGCAATACGCCTACACCCGTATCCAGTCCATCTTCCGCAAGGCCGGCGTCGATGCCGATACCCTGAGCGGCAAGGTGGTCCTGAGCGAAGACGCCGAAGAGACCCTGGCCCAGAAGCTGATCCAGTTCTCCGACGCGGTCAACGGCGTGGCGGACAAGGGGATGCCGCACCTGCTCTGTACCTATCTGTATGAGCTCTCCGGCAACTTCATGACCTTCTACGAAGCCTGCCCGATCAACAAGGACGGCGTGGACGAGGCGACCCGCCAGAGCCGTCTGCTGCTGTGCGCCGCCACCGCCAAGGTGCTCAAGCTGGGCCTGGGCGTGCTGGGTATCCACACCCTGGAGCGCATGTAATAGATGGCGACCCGGGATTACGTCGGCAACAGCCCGAGACGACGGGCGGGTGGCCGTAACATCAAGAAAGCGGCCCCTCGCCGCTTTCCTGTTATCCCGGCACTGCTGGCCGGGGCCCTGGTCGTCGGTTTCGGCGCCTTCCTCTACCTCATCAACGGCAAGGGCGCCGATGCCCCCACCATCGAAGAGCAGGTGAAGGCCAACAAACCCAAGGCACAGGGCAATACCCTGCCCCAGGAGAAGTGGAGCTACATCGAGCGGCTGGAGAACAAGCAGGTGGACATCATAGAGCCGCCGCCCCAGCCGGGCGTGCTGCCGCCCCCGCCTGCCGAGACCATGACCCTGCAACCGGAGAAGCTGCCCAAGCCGGTCGCGACCGACATTCCCCAGCCGGGAACCCCCATCGGTCAGGTGAAGCCCTATCAGCCGCAACCGGTGCAACCGGTGCAACCGGTGCAACCGGCCAAGCCTACCACCGGCGCCCCGGTCGCCAGCGCCCGGGAGCAGGTGATCGACCAGAAGGCCGAGCGTGAGCGGATGGAGCGGGAGATCCGCGCCGAACTGGAGCGGGAGCGTGCCGAGGCCGCCAGGGCCAAGGCGGCGACCCAGACTGCACAGACCGCAGCCGCCGACGGCGGTCGCTACATGATGCAGTGTGCCGCCCTGCGCTCCCAGGATTCCGCGGAATCCCTCAAGGCGCGCATCGCCTTCACCGCCGGGCTCTCCTCCAGTCTGCAGGTGGTGAACGGAGCCGGTGGCGCCGTCTACAAGGTGATGGTGGGCCCCTTCAACGGCAAGGCGGCGGCCGATGCGGCCAACCGCAAGCTGCAGGGCTCGGGCATCAGCGGCTGCATCCCCAAGAAGGGGTGATCGCCGCGTCCATGCACAGGGCCGGGTGGCAACACCCGGCCCTGTTTCTTTTGGCGCCATCCCGCGCCCACCCGATCCCTCCCCCGCGATCCGTGCTCGGCACAGGCTTGAAAAGCCGTTTTGCCATCCCCATCTTTTCCTCCATGCACAGTCAGGCCGTCATTCGGCTCAAGCGAGGTAAGTAAAGTGACTACCATAGTTTCAGTTCGCCGCAACGGTCAGGTCGTCATCGGTGGCGATGGCCAGGTTTCTCTTGGCAACACCGTCATGAAGGGCAACGCCCGCAAGGTTCATCGCCTCTACAACGGCAAGGTACTGGCTGGTTTCGCCGGCGGCACCGCCGACGCCTTCACCCTGCTCGAGCGCTTCGAAGCCAAACTGCAGGCCCATCAGGGCAACCTGGAGCGCGCCGCCGTGGCGCTGGCCAAGGACTGGCGCACCGATCGCGCCCTGCGCCGCCTCGAAGCCCTGCTGGCCGTCGCCGACGAGCACAAATCCTTCATCATCACCGGCAACGGTGACGTGGTGCAGCCGGAGCACGATCTCATCGCCATCGGCAGCGGCGGCAACTTTGCCCAGTCCGCCGCCATCGCCCTGCTGGAGAACACCGAGCTCGACGCCAAGAGCATTGTCGAGAAGTCCCTCAAGATTGCGGGCGACATCTGCGTCTTCACCAACGGCAACCACACCATCGAAGTGCTGGATTATTCAGCTAAATAAGTCGGCGAAATAGGGCCGCCAAATAAGGCCGCCTTGCCAGACGCCCCATTTTCCAAGGGGTGGGCCCTGCCCGCCCCGGATACAGGAACGCCACCATGTCCGAGATGACCCCGAGAGAAATCGTCCACGAGCTGGACAGACACATCATTGGTCAGGCCGATGCCAAGCGCGCGGTCGCCGTCGCCCTGCGCAACCGCTGGCGCCGGATGCAGCTCTCCGAGGAGATGCGCCACGAGGTGACCCCGAAGAACATCCTGATGATCGGCCCGACCGGCGTCGGCAAGACCGAGATCGCCCGTCGCCTGGCCAAGCTGGCCAACGCCCCCTTCATCAAGGTGGAAGCGACCAAGTTCACCGAAGTGGGCTATGTGGGCAAGGAAGTGGACAGCATCATCCGCGATCTGACCGATGTCGCCATCAAGCTGGTGCGCGAGACCGAGATGGAGAAGATGAAATACCGCGCCGAGGAAGCCGCCGAAGAGCGCATCCTCGACGCCCTGCTGCCCAACCCGCGCAACAGCTGGGGTGAGGAAGAGAAAGCCGACAACTCCAACACCCGCCAGATTTTCCGCAAGAAACTGCGGGAAGGTCAGCTGGATGACAAGGAGATCGAGCTGGATCTGGCCGCCTCCCCCATGGGTGTCGAAATCATGACCCCCCCGGGCATGGAAGAGATGGCCAACCAGCTGCAGGGGCTGTTCCAGAACCTGGGCCAGAACCAGAAGAAGAAGCGCAAGATCAAGGTCAAGGAGGCCATGAAGGCGCTGATCGAAGAGGAAGCGGCCCGCCTGGTCAACCCGGAAGAGCTGAAGCAGAAGGCCATCGCCTCCGTCGAGAACAATGGCATCGTCTTCCTCGATGAGATCGACAAGATCTGCAAGCGCGGCGAGAGCTCGGGCCCGGACGTTTCCCGTGAAGGGGTTCAGCGCGACCTGCTGCCGCTGGTCGAGGGCTGCACCGTCAACACCAAGCACGGCATGGTCAAGACCGATCACATCCTGTTTGTCGCCTCCGGCGCCTTCCAGATCGCCAAGCCGTCCGACCTCATCCCCGAGCTGCAGGGCCGTCTGCCGATCCGGGTCGAGCTGACCGCCCTGACCACCGAAGACTTCGAGCGCATCCTGACCGAGCCGAACGCCTCCCTGACCGATCAGTACAAGGCGCTGATGGCCACCGAAGGGGTCAACATCGAGTTCACCCAGGATGGCATCCGCCGTCTGGCCGAAGCGGCCTGGCAGGTCAACGAGCGCACCGAGAACATCGGTGCCCGTCGTCTGCACACCGTGATGGAGCGGCTGATGGAAGACATCTCCTACGACGCCTCCGAGAAGTCAGGCGAGACCTTCGTCATCAACACCGACTACGTCAACGCCCACCTCGGCAAGCTGATTGAAGACGAGGATCTGAGCCGCTTCATTCTGTAACAGGTTGATCGATAACGAGGAGCTGAGCGGTTTACTATCCTGCTCAACCCCATAGCAAGACGCCTCCCCTGTGGAGGCGTCTTCGTTTTCAGCGTTCTCCCGACTCGCAGCCGTCCCGGGCCACATCACCCTGCACGGCACGCTCCTCCCTTCCCGCCAGCCAGAGCGCACTCATCAGCAGCAAGGCCGTCAGGGCGAAGGTGACCCGGGTGGCAAACGCCAGCTCGTCCGCCGTCGCGAGGGCGAGATCGGGCCGCCCCGCCAGGGCGGCGAACAGGCCCCCCAGCCCCGCCGCCCCCGTCAGCTGGCCCAGGTTGCGCGACAGGGTCAGCAGCCCGGCCACGGCGCCACGGCTCGCCCCCTCCGCCTCCCCCACCACGGCGCTGTTGTTGGCGGTCTGGAACAGGGCATAACCGGCGGTGAGCAGCAGGATGGGCAGCAGGTAGCCGAGGGGCCCGAGCGTCCTGTCCAGCAGGGCCAGCAAGACGGCGGCCACCACCATGAGTCCCAGGCCGAGGCGCACCACAGGAGTCGCCCCCACCCTGTCCACCAGCCAGCCGGCGGGCATGCCGGACAGCGCCGCCAGCAGCGGGCCCATGGAGATCATCAGCCCCACCGTCCCCATGTCGAGGGCAAAGGCGCCGTGCAGGTAGAAAGGACCGATCAGCAGCGTCGCCACCATGACGCTGGCCACCAGCGCACTGGCGATGATCCCGCCTCTTTGCCTGGGCGCCCCCAGCAACGCCAGGGGCAGCAGGGGGCGACGGGCGCCCGAGTCGGCACGTACGAAGAGCGCCATGGCGACGAGCGCCCCTATCCCCGGCCAGGCCCCGAGCGGGCTGCCCCGGGTCAGTGCCAGCCCGTAGCAGAGCAGCGCCGTCACCAGCAGCAACAGACTGGTGAGCGGGAGGCCTCCCTCGGCAGAGCCCGCCTCATCCCGGGGCAGATCCCGCCAGGCACACCCCAGCGCCAGCAACGCCAGGGGGAGCAGCAGCAGGAAGGGAGCCTGCCAGCCAAATCCGCCGATCAACAGGCCGCCAAAGGAGGGGCCGAGCGCCGTGCCGCAGGCCGACAGGGTGCCGAGCAATCCCATGCTCCAGCCCCGTCGGGCTGGCGGCACCAGCTCTCCTGCCATGGCCAGCGAGAGCACCAGCATGCAGGCCGCACCCGCTGCGAGCGGCAATGAGCCAGCCAATGGAAGGGGCCAGGGCGCACAGCAGGGAAGCCAGCGCAAAGACCCCGGTCCCCCAGAGCAGCAGGCGACGCCGCCCCAGACGATCGCCAAGCCGGCCCGCCACCACCGTCAGACTGGTGATCCCAAGCAGGTAGGCCACCAGCACCCATTGCAGGCTGGCGAAGGGCACGCCGTAGTCCTGCCCCAGGGCAGGCAGCACCAGGTTGGCCATGCTGCCCGCCAGCATGGGCAGCAGGGTGGCGAGCCCGAGCCCCGCGAGACCAAGACGGCGCGTCACGGGAGGGGAAACAAGAAGTGGTGTGGACATGGCAGTCTCTCCGGCAAGTGATGATGCACCCAGGCTAGCGGGGGGGGGGATGACAAGGCGGAAGACGCACGGATTGCAGCTTATAGTTGCATCAGACGCCATATGAAGAGACGGCAGATCGCGTATCATGAAGGGGTCGGCCCGTCAGGCGCCGCCTGCGAGGAGACGACCATGACCCCGGATTTCAACCTGCTGATCACCCTGGATGCCCTGCTGGAAGAGGGCAGTGTGGCGGGCGCCGCCAGACGGCTAGGCCTGAGTGCTTCCGCCATGAGCCGGGCCCTGGCAAGGCTGCGTGAAACCACGGGGGATCCGCTGCTGGTGCGGGCGGGACGCGGCCTGATCCCCACCCCCCGGGCGCAGATCCTGCGGGATGAGGTTGCCCGCCTGGTTCAGGAGACCCGGGCCGTGCTGCGCCCCCAGCAGGAAGTAGACCCGGCGAGCCTGGAGCGCACCTTCCGCCTGCGATCCAGTGACGGCTTCGTGGAGGCGGTGGGCCCCGCCCTGCTGGCGCGCCTCGCCGTCGAGGCCCCCGGGGTGCGGCTCCACTTTCTGGCCAAACCCGACAAGGAGAGCGGCCCCCTGCGCCGTGGCGAGCTGGACTTCGAGACCGGAGTCATCGGCACCACCACGGCCCCTGAGCTGCGCACCCAGGCCCTGTTCCAGGACCACTTCGTCGCCGTGGTGCACCCGGACCACCCCCTCTGCGACGGCACCCTGACCGTGGCGCGCTATGCCGCCGCGCGCCACGTACTGGTCTCCCGCCGGAGCCAGCCTCACAGCCCCATCGACGAGATCCTCGCAGGCCAGGGGAAGAGACGCACCATCACCACCCTGATCCCCGGGTTTGCGACGGCGCTGGCCCTGGTCAGGGAGAGCAATCTGGTGGCGACGGTGCCGCACCTGCACTGCGCCAGCCTGCTCGGCGATCTGGTCACCCTGCCCCTGCCCTTCGCTCTGCCAGGGATCCGGGTCGCCCTGCTCTGGCACCCCAGTCAGGATGCCGATCCGGGCCACCGCTGGCTGCGCGCCCTGATACGGGACACCTGCGCCCGGCCCCCCTATCACGCCGGGGCCACCGACACCCCCTGATCCGGGTCAGGCAGCTCCCGGCTCCATCACAGGCCCCTTGTGGCCCGGGCGCCCGCACCCGGGACCTGAAGCGCCTGTCACCACCCCGTCACACCGACATGCCTGTGGCTTGGGCACAAGTGGTGGATCCTTCCCCCTGCCGGACGGGGATCACGGCCCCTCAGAGCGGGGCGGATCACATTGCGGGCAAAAAGATCCTGCCGCCCGCTTCCGAATTTTTTATACGGTCGTATAATTGCGTACAAAATGCATACACCAGGAGCACCAGCCAGATGCACCCCACCCGTCAGAAACTGCTCGATACCGGCCTCGCCATCGCCACCGACAAGGGGCTGCGCGGCCTGACGGTGCGCGAGCTGGCGGCAGCGGCAGAGGTGAACCTCGGCTCCTTCGTCTACCACTTCGGCAACCGCGACGCCTTTATCGACGAGCTGGTGGAGCTCTGGTACGCCCCCCTCTATGACGAGCTCAAGGCGGTGGCAGCCAAAGGCTCCTACCCCTCTGCCATCGCCATGTTCGAGGCCACCATGGAGGCGCTGATCGGTCTGGTGGCGCGCCAGCGCGGCTTCATCAACCACCTGTTTGGCGATGCGCTGGCGGGGGAAGGGGCGGCCCAGCGCTTTCTGCTCAGCCTGCCGCGCCGTCACCCCCTGCTGCTGATCGAACAGGTACGGATGGCACAGGCGGAAGGGTCGCTGGTCGCGGGTCACCCGCTCCAGCTGATGATCTTCATCATGGGGTCGGTCGGCCTGCCGCTGGTGATCGCAGGCAGCGGTCGTCAGCTCGGCTGGCTGCCCGAAGAGGCCGCCCCCTTTCTCAGCCAGATAGACAACCCCGAGGCCGCCAGACAGCGGCTGGTATGGGCACTGCGCGGCCTGCGCCCCACCGACATGAAAGAAGGAGAAACGGCATGAAACAACGCATCGCGATGCTAGCTCTGCTGCTGGCCGTTCTCGGTGGTGACCTCTGGCTGCAGAGCCATCCTCAAGGAGAAGCAGCATGAAACAACGCATTGCAATCGTGGCCCTGCTGCTAACCGTTATCGGCGGCTACCTCTGGTGGCAGGGGCGCCCAGCCGACGGCTCCATCCTCTACGGCAATGTCGACATTCGCGACGTCAATCTGGCCTTTCGGGTCGGCGGCCGCGTCGATCAGGTGCTGGTCGATGAGGGGGATAGGGTAAAAGCCGGTCAACTGCTGGCACGCCTCGATCCGGTTCCCCTCACCCACAGCCGCGACAGCGCCCGCGCCAATCTGGCCGCACTCACCGCCGCCAACGCCTTGATCCACAAAGGCTATCGCAGCGAAGAGACCGACCGCGCCCGGGCCGCACTGGCCGCCGCCGAAGCCGCTGCACTGGAGGCCGACCAGCAGTGGCGCCGCCAGAGCGCATTGGCCGCCACCGGCGCCATCTCCCGCGGTCAGCTCGATACTGCCCGCTCCCAGCGGGATCAGACCCAAGCGCAGGTGCGCTCGGCCCGCGAACAGCTCGCCCAGCTCGAAACCGGCTACCGCCCGGAGGAAATCGCCCAGTCCGATGCCCAGCTGGAAGGGGCCAAAGCGGCGCTCGCCAGTGCCGAACTGGCGCTGGCGGATGCCAGCCTGACCGCCCCCAGCGATGGCATCATCATCAGTCGCGCCATCGAGAACGGCAGCATGGTCCAGAGTGGAGCGACCGCCTTCAACCTCTCCCTGACCGCGCCGGTCTGGGTGCGCGCCTATGTGGAGGAGCCCTGGCTCGGCCACTTCCCGAGCGGCGCCAAAGTCACCCTCACCACCGACTCGCGGCCGGACAAGCCCTATCACGGGGTGGTGGGATTTGTCTCGCCCACCGCCGAGTTCACCCCGAAATCGGTGGAGACGCCTGACTTGCGCACTCACCTCGTCTACCGGCTGCGCATCGTGGTGCAGGACCCCGACCCGGCCCTGCGCCAGGGGATGCCGGTCACCGTCAGGCTGGCGCCATGAGCTGCGCCATCTCCCTTGAGGGACTCACCAAACGCTTTGGCGAGCGGGTCGCCCTCAACGCCATCTCGGCCACCATTCCGACCGGTGGCATCACCGGGCTGGTTGGCCCCGATGGCGCGGGCAAGAGCACTTTGCTGCGCCTGCTGGCCGGTCTGCTGATCCCCGAAGCGGGCACCATCCGGGTGCTGGGGCTGGATCCGGTGAGCGAGGGGGATCTGCTGCGCCAGCGCCTCGGCTACATGCCCCAGCAGTTCGGCCTCTACGAGGATCTCAGCGTGCTGGAGAACCTCACCCTCTACGCTGACTTGCGCGGCGTACTGGAGCCCGAACGCACGCCCACCTTCGCGCGGCTGCTCGCTTTCACCGATCTCGCCCGCTTCACCGCAAGGCCGGCGGGCAAGCTCTCTGGCGGGATGAAGCAGAAACTCGGGCTGGCCTGCGCCCTGCTCGGCACCCCGGATGTGCTGCTGCTCGACGAACCGGGGGTCGGAGTCGATCCCATCTCCCGCCGCGCCCTCTGGCAGATGGTGCGCGAGCTGGCAAAAGGGGGGATGACGGTGCTCTGGAGTACCGCCTATCTCGATGAGGCGGAGCTGTGCGACCACGTGCTGCTGATGGCGGATGGCGAGGTGCGCACCAGCGGCACCCCGGCCGATCTGATGGGAGCCATGGCCAGCCGCTGCTGGCTGCTGGAGGCGGGGCAACTGGATGGCCGCGAGCGGCGCGCCCTGCTGCGCCGGGCACTGGCTCACCCGGCGGTGATGGATGGCGCGGTGGCGGGGGAGCGGGTTCGCCTGCTGCTGCACCCGGGCATGACGCCCCCGCCGCTGGCGGAGCTGCATCTTGCCAACGGCGCCTTTCAACCGGCCCAGCCCCGGCTGGAGGATGCCTTTATCGACCTGCTCGGCGGCGGCCCCGGCGGGGAGTCGAGTCTGGCGGCGGGGATGCGGGAAGCGGAACTGCCGCAGGGGGTCTCCCCCGAGGCGGTGATCGAGGCGCGCCACCTCACCAAGCGCTTCGGCGATTTTGCCGCCACCGATGATGTCAGCTTTGCGGTGCGCCGCGGCGAGATCTTCGGCCTGCTCGGCCCCAACGGGGCGGGCAAGTCCACCACCTTCAAGATGGAGTGCGGCCTGCTGCGCCCGAGCGAGGGGCAGGCGCTGGTGACCGGCATCGATCTGGCCCACAGCCCCTCGGCAGCGCGCCAGCGCCTCGGCTACATGGCGCAGAAGTTCTCCCTCTACAAGCAGCTCACCGTGGCCCAGAACCTCTCCTTCTTCGCCGGTATCTACGGCTTGTTCGGCCGCCACCAGCAGACGCGGATCGATGCCATGGTGACTGCCTTTGCCCTCGCCCCCTGGCTCGATCAGAAGGCGGAATCCCTGCCGCTCGGCCTGCGCCAGCGCTTATCGCTGGCCTGCGCCCTGCTGCACGAGCCGCCGCTGCTGTTCCTCGACGAGCCCACCTCCGGGGTCGATCCGGTGACCCGGCGCGAGTTCTGGTCGCACATCAACGCGCTGGCCGACCACGGCGTCACCGTGCTGGTCACCACCCACTTTATGGATGAGGCGGAGTATTGCGACCGCATTGCCCTCATCTATCGCGGCAAGCTGCTGGCCCTCGGCACCCCGGACGATCTCAAGGGGCTGGCCGCCAAAGAGGCGGCGACCTCTTTGCCAACCGGCTCCTTGCCGACCTGTTCTTTGCCAACAATGGAAGAGGCCTTTATCACCCTGGTCGAGCGGGCCAGCGAGGAGGAAGCATGAGCATCAACCGTCGGCGACTGCTGGCCCTCTGCCGCAAGGAGACGCTGCAAATCGTCCGTGACCCGAGCAGCATCCTCATCGCCTTCATCATGCCGGTGGTACTGCTGGTGGTAATGGGTTACGCCATCAATCTGGATGTGGACCATCTGCGCCTCGGCATCTGGCGCACCGACAGCGGCGCCCCGGCGGTGCGGCTGGAGCAGGCCCTGCGCGGCTCTACCGCACTGGAGATCCACAGCGGCCCGAGCAAGGAGTCCCTGCTCGCCACTCTGGCCCGTGGCGAGATCCGCGGCCTGCTGGTAATCGACGACGGCTTCTCCCGCGCGCTGGCCGGTCAGGGTAATGGCACGCCACAGGCGCTGCTGCTGACCGACGGCTCCGAGCCCAACACCGCCAACTTCGTCACCAACTACGTGCAGGGGATCTGGCAGGGGTGGCTCGCTGGCGAGGGGGTCGCCATGCCGGTGTCGATAGAGAGCCGCGCCTGGTTCAACCCGGCGCTGGTGAGCCGCAACTTTCTGGTGCCGGGCTCCATTGCGGTGGTGATGACCATCATAGGCGCCCTGCTCACCTCGCTGGTGGTGGCGCGGGAGTGGGAGCGCGGCACCATGGAGGCACTGCTCGCCACCCCGGTCACCAAGGGGGAGCTGCTGCTCTCCAAGCTGCTGCCCTACTATGGCCTCGGCATCATCGCCATGCTGCTCTGCCTGCTCTTCTCGGTGGCGGTGATGGCGGTGCCGTGGCGCGGCTCCCTGCTGCTGCTCTTTCTGGTCACCAGCGTCTTCCTCGGTAGCGCCCTCGGGCTCGGGCTGTTCCTCTCCACCGTGATGCGCAGCCAGTTCAACGCCGCGCAGGCAGCGCTGATCGCCGCCTTTCTGCCCGCCGTGATGCTGTCGGGCTTCGTGTTCGAGATCGCCAGCATGCCACCGCTGCTTCGGGCCATCACCCACCTCATTCCGGCCCGTTACTTCGCAAACTCCCTGCAGACCCTCTATCAGGCGGGCAGCGTCTTCTCGATCCTGCTGGTCAACGGTTTCTGTCTGCTGCTGCTGGCCGGTTTCTGGCTGGCCCTGACCGCCCGCAAAACGCGGCGCACTCTGGAGTAACCCATGCTGATCCGACTCTGGTGGCTGATCCGAAAAGAGCTGCAGGCCCTGATGGGCAACACCCAGGGGCGCTTTCTGCTCATCATGCCGGTGTTGCTGCAAACCGCCCTCTTCCCGTTCGCCGCCACTCTGGAGGTGACCGGCAACACGCTGGCCATCTACAACCAGGATGGAGGTGCCCAGAGCCGCGAGCTGCTGGAGCGCCTCACCCATATGCCCGCCTTCACCACCATCATCCCGGTGCAAGGCGAGGCGGGCATGACCGAGGCCATCACCGGACAGCAGGCGCTCCTCGGTCTGGTCATCCCGAGCGATTTCTCGCGCCGGCTGGCGCGGGGCGAACCGGCCAAGGTGCAGCTGATCATCGACGGCCGCCGCTCCAACGGCGGTCAGGTGGCGGCGGGCTACATCAGCCAGGTGATCGCCCGCTGGCAGAATGAAGAAGGGAACGCAGGCAAGGCGCCGCCGATCCTCGCGGTGCGCAACCTCTACAACCCCAATATCGAGTTCCACTGGCATATCCTGCCGGCCCTGGTGGCCATCATCACCACCACCGGCTGTCTGATTGTCACCGCCCTCTCGGTCGCGCGGGAGCGGGAGGAGGGCACCTTCGATCAGCTGCTGGTTTCCCCCCTCACCGCAGGCTGGATCATGGCGGGCAAGGCGGTGCCCGGCATCCTGGTGGCGGTGGGACAAGGGTGCATAGTCGCGCTGGCCGCCCGTTTTGTCTTTCACCTCCCCTTTGCCGGCAGCCTCAGCCTGCTGATGGCGGGCATGGTCTGCTACGGGCTGGCACTGGCCGGGATCGGGCTCTTCATCTCGTCGTTCTGCTCGACCCAGCAACAGGCCTTTCTCGGGGTCTTCTCCTTCACCGTCCCGGCGGTGATCCTCTCGGGCTACATCTCACCGGTGGAGAACATGCCGCAGGTGTTCCAGTGGCTGGCGGCCATCGACCCTCTCACCCACTTCATCGTGCTGCTCAAGGGGGTCTTCCTCAAGGGGTTCGACTGGTCGGCCGCCTGGCCCCTGCTCTGGCCGCTGCTCGCCATCGCCGGGGTCACCCTGTCGCTGGCGCTCGCCATGTTCCGCCGCCATATCGCCTGACGCGCCACCTTGTTCAGCTGATGCCGGTCTCGCCAGTGCGAGGCCAGCCTTTTCCGCCAGAAGTTTTCACTCCCCGGCCGTGGGTAAACCGGGCTTTCCCTCCACCATCCCTCACCCCGAGCCAGCCCAGAAATAATTAACTGGTATACCTATTTTTGTATAGTGTTGAATTTTCTCGAATTACCCCTGAGGAGATATATAAATAGACACTTGATTTGCATCAATCGCCCACCCCTGCCGACTGGGTAGCCTAGCCCCAGAATGATGTTTTATTACTCCAAACTTGAGGCAACTATGAGCAAAGTCAGACTGGTCGTTGTGGGCAACGGCATGGTGGGGCACCGCTTCATTGAAGAGCTGATCGAGCGGGCCGATCCGGGCCGCTACGAGATCACCGTCTTCGGTGCAGAACCCCGCCCCGCCTACGATCGCGTCCATCTCTCCTCCTATTTTTCCCATCACACCAGCGAAGATCTCTCCCTCGTCAAACCCGGCTTCTACGACAAGCACGGCATCCGCCTGCTGCTCGGCGAAGCGGTGAAAAAAATCGACAGGGCCAACCGCGAAGTGCACTCCAACAAGGGCACTGTGGTCGGGTACGACAAGCTGGTGCTGGCCACCGGCTCCTACCCCTGGGTGCCGCCCATTGCGGGCAGTCAGCACCACGAGTGCTTCGTCTATCGCACCATCGAGGATCTGAAAGCCATCCGCAGCGCCGCCAAGAGCGGCAAGAGCGGGGTAGTGATCGGGGGCGGTCTGCTTGGCCTTGAAGCGGCAGGTGCCCTCAAGGCGCTGGGTCTCGAGACCCACGTGGTAGAGTTTGCTCCTGTGCTGATGGCCGAGCAGCTCGACGGTCAGGGCGGCCAGCTGCTGCGCCGCAAGATTGAATCCATGGGCGTTCAGGTACACACCAGCAAGAGCACCAGCGAGATCCTGATGCATGGCGGCGAGCAGGCGAAACACCGCCTCGCCTTCGCCGACGGTAGCCAGCTGGAAGTGGACGTGGTGGTCTTCTCCACCGGCATTCGCCCGCAAGATACCCTCGGCCGTTACGGTGATCTCGCCATCGCCGAGCGCGGCGGCATCGTCATCGATGATCACTGCCTCACCTCCGACCCCGACATCTATGCCATCGGCGAGTGCGCCGCCTGGCAGGGCCGCTTCTTCGGGCTGGTGGCGCCGGGCTACAAGATGGCCCAGATCACCGTCGACCATCTGCAGGGCGGCGACAGCCGTTTCGAAGGGGCAGACATGAGCGCCAAACTCAAGCTGCTCGGCGTCTCCGTCGGCTCCATCGGTGATGCCCATGGTCGCACCCCGGGCAGCCACAGCTATGTGTTTCAGGACGACCAGGCTGGCGTCTACAAGAAGATCGTGGTGAGCGAGGACAACAGCCGATTGCTCGGCGCCGTGCTGGTGGGTGACGTGGAAGATTACGGCAACCTGCTGCAGATGATGCTCAATGCCCTGCCGCTACCGAGCCACCCGGACACCCTGATCCTGCCTGCCTACGCCGGTGCCAAGCCGACCCTGGGGGTGGATGCCCTGCCGGAGAGTGCCCAGATCTGCTCCTGCTTCGACGTCTCCAAGGGCGACATCGCCCAGGCGGTGGCCGAGGGCCACACCACCCTGGCCGCCATCAAGCAGCACACCAAGGCCGGTACCGGCTGCGGCGGCTGCGTGCCGCTCATCAGTCAGGTGCTCAACGCCGAGCTGGTGAAGCAGGGCATCGAGGTCAACAACCACCTCTGCGCCCATTTCCCCCACTCCCGTCAGGAGCTGTTCCACCTGGTCAAGGTGGAGGGGATCAAGAGCTTCGACGAGCTGCTGGCCAAGCATGGCCAGGGTCATGGCTGCGAGGTGTGCAAACCGACCGTCGGCTCCATCCTCGCCTCCTGCTGGAACGAGTACGTGCTGAGCCCGCGCAACATCCCGTTGCAGGACACCAACGATATCTTCCTCGGCAACATGCAAAAGGACGGTACCTACTCCGTCATCCCGCGCATGGCCGGTGGCGAGGTGACCCCGGAAGGGCTGCTGGCGGTGGCCGAAGTGGCTCGCGACTACAAGCTCTACACCAAGATCACCGGCGCCCAGCGCATCGGCCTGTTCGGGGCCCAGAAGGATGATCTGCCCGCCATCTGGCGCAAGCTGCTGGCGGCGGGCTTCGAGACCGGTCAGGCCTACGCCAAGGCGCTGCGCATGGCCAAGACCTGCGTCGGCAGCACCTGGTGCCGCTTCGGCGTGCAGGACAGCGTCGGCCTCGGGGTCTTCCTCGAAAACCGCTACAAGGGCATTCGCACCCCCCACAAGATGAAGTTCGGTGTCTCCGGCTGTACCCGCGAATGTGCGGAAGCCCAGGGCAAGGATGTCGGCATCATCGCCACCGACGCGGGCTGGAACCTCTATGTGGGCGGCAACGGCGGCATGAAGCCGCGCCACGCCGACCTGCTGGCGTCTGACCTCGACCGCGAGACCCTCATCAAGCTGATCGACCGCTTTATGATGTTCTACGTCACCAGCGCCGACAAACTGCAGCGCACCTCGGTCTGGCTCGGCAATCTGGAAGGGGGCGTCGACTACCTGCGCGAGGTGATCGTCGACGACAAGCTGGGGCTGGCCGAGACGCTGGAGCGCGATATCCAGACCCTCATCGACAGCTACGAGTGCGAATGGTCGCGCACCCTCAACGAAGAGGAAGCACTCAAGCGCTTCAGCCACTTCATCAACAGCGACAAGCGCGACCCGGACGTTCAGTTCGTCAGCGAACGCGACCAGCACCGACCGGCGACCCCGGCCGAGCGCATCCCCGTCTACCAGATCGAGGTGGAGACCAAATGATGAAATTAGCCTGCCAACTCAATGACATTTTCCCAGGCACCGGGGTTTGCGCCCTGATCGAAGGTCGCCAGATCGCCCTGTTCCGCCCGAGCGCGGCGGCCGAGGTGTTCGCCATCGACAACCGGGACCCCTTCTTCGCCGCCAACGTGCTGTCGCGGGGCCTGATCTGCGAGCACGACGGCGAGCTCTGGGTCGCCAGCCCGCTCAAGAAGCAGCGCTTTCGCCTGAGCGACGGCCACTGTTTCGACAACCCCGTCATGTCGGTGCAGAGCTACCCCGTTGAAGTGCGCGACCAGCAGGTCTGGGTCGCCGTCTAACACCAGATCCCACCCCGGCCCTCCCCTTCACAGGGGAGGGAGCAAAAAGCCCCTCCCCCTTGACAAGGGGGAGGCAGGGAGGGGGTTAAAAAACAGTCAGGGCTGCCCGCGGGCGGCCCTCTTGAAGGAAACAAAGATGTATACCGAAACCATCAACAAGTGCGCCGCCAACGCGGCCCGCATCAATCGCTTCGAGCGCAGCGACAAGCTCGGCTTCTGGCTCAGCTCGGCCATGGCGGGGGCCTATGTTGGCCTTGGCATCATCCTCATCTTCACCCTGGGCAACCTGGTGGATCCCGCCATCCGTCCGCTGGTGATGGGGGCCACCTTCGGCATCGCCCTGACCTTAGTTGTCATCGCCGGCTCCGAGCTGTTCACCGGCCACACCATGTTCCTCACCTTCGGGGTGAAGACGGGCAAGATCACCATGGCCGACCTGCTGCGTATCCTGCCGCAGACCTGGGCCGGCAACCTGATTGGCTCCATTGTGGTGGCGCTCATCTACTCCTACGGCGGCAGCCTGCTACCGGATGCGGGCAGTCTGGCCCACAAGGTGGCGCTGGCCAAGACCCAGGCACCTGCCTTGACCCTGTTCATGAAGGGCGTGCTGTGCAACTGGCTGGTCTGCCTCGCCATCTGGATGGCGCTGCGCACCGAAGGGGCCGCCAAGTTCATCGCCATCTGGTGGTGTCTGCTGGCCTTTATCGCCTCCGGCTACGAGCACTCCATCGCCAACATGACCCTGTTCGCCCTCTCCTGGTTCGGTGCCCATTCCGAGGCCTACACCCTGGGCGGCATCGGCCACAACCTGCTGTGGGTGACCCTGGGCAACACCGTCTCCGGTGCCCTCTTCATGGGCCTCGGCTACTGGTATGCCACTCCCAAGGCTGAGCGCCCGGTCGCGGTGAGCGAGACCACCAGCACCGCCAGCCAGACCCGAACCGCCTGATCAGGAGGCCCCATGGACTACTTGCCCATCTTTTGCCGACTCGACAACAAACCCGTGCTGCTGGTCGGCGGCGGCGAGGTGGCGGAGCGCAAGGCGCGCCTGCTGCTGGATGCCGGTGCCCAGCTCACCGTGGTCGCGCCCGATCTCGACCCAGAGCTGGCGGAGCTGGCTGCCAACGGGAGCATCGAGTGGCTGGCCGGTGAATTCGCGCCGCAGCAACTGGCGGGCAAGTGGCTGGTGGTGGCCGCCACCGATCGGCGCGAGGTGAATGCCCTGGTCTACCAGAGCGCCAATCAGGCGCGGATCTTTGCCAACGTGGTGGATGACCCGAAACGCTCCAGCTTCATCATGCCGTCGATCATCGACCGCTCGCCGCTGATGGTGGCCATCTCCTCCGGCGGCAAGGCCCCGGTGCTGGCCCGCTTGCTGCGGGAAAAACTCGAAGCCCTGCTGCCGCAGCATCTGGGTGCCGTCGCGGCCTTCGCCGGCAGCCTGCGGGAGCGGGTCAAGGCGCGCTTCGCCACCATGGGAGAGCGGCGCCGCTTCTGGGAACGGCTGCTCGGGGCGGACCGACTAGGTCAGGCGCTGGCGCGGGGGGATAGCGCCTCTGCCCACCAGCTGGCCGACAATCTGTTTGCCGACGAAAGCCAGACCGCTGGCGAAGTGGTGCTGGTGGGAGCAGGCCCCGGCGATCCGGGTCTGCTCACCCTGCACGCCCTGCGCCAGATGCAGCAGGCGGACGTGGTGGTCTATGACCGGCTGGTCTCGGACGAGGTGATGGCACTGGTGCGCCGCGACGCCAAGCGCATCTTCGTCGGCAAGCAGGCGGGCAACCACTGCGTACCGCAGGAGGGGATCAACCAGCTCTTGCTGGAGGAGGCGAAGAAGGGCCAGCGGGTGGTGCGGCTGAAGGGGGGCGACCCCTTCATCTTCGGCCGTGGCGGCGAGGAGCTGGAGACGCTGGTCGGCACAGGCATCGGCTTTCAGGTGGTGCCGGGGATCACTGCGGCCAGCGGCTGCGCCGCCTACGCCGGTATTCCGCTCACCCACCGCGATCACGCCCAGAGCGTTCGCTTCGTCACCGCCCACGGCAAGGGGGGCGCCCGGGATCTCGACTGGCCGCTGCTGGCCAAGGACAAGCAGACACTGGTGTTCTATATGGGGCTCTCCTCCTGTGCCACCATCCGCGAGCAGTTGCTGGCCCACGGCAAGGGGGTCGATACCCCGGTGGCGCTGATCGAGCGCGGCACCCAGCCCTGCCAGCGGGTCATTCGCGGCACCCTCGATGAGCTGCCCGCGCTGGCGGTGGGGGTCGAGAGTCCGGCCCTCATCATGGTGGGCTCGGTGGTGACGCTGGCAGACCAGCTTGCCTGGTTCGGGCAAGGAGGCGCCGCAGACGCGGCCCTGGCCTCGGCCTGATCGCTGCATCCATTCCAACGCCACCCTCGGGTGGCGTTTCTTTTTCTGCATTTACTGTCATAACCTCTTGTTTTGAGTCTGGTATCCTATGAGGACTGTCCGCCGGATCACCGAATTCAGGAATTCTGCTTCATGTCCCTCCCCCCCAAGAACAGCGCCAAACAGCGTGAACACGACAGAGCCCGCATCCTCACGCTGCTGCTGGCCGATGACGCCCTCACCGAGAGCCTGCTCGACCCGCAAGGGGAGCAGGACGCAGCGCTTCGGGACCAGACCAGCGAGCTGACCCGGCTGGTCAACAGCCTGCCCGCCGCCGATATCGCCGATGCGCTGGAGTCCCTGCCGCCGGACGAGCGCCACGTGTTGTGGCAGCAGGTGGATGCAGACAAGCACGGCCAGATCCTGGTGGAAGCGTCGGAGACGGTGTGGGACAGCCTCATCAGCGGCATGAGCGACAAGGAGCTGCTGCACGCCCTGAGCACCCTCGACATCGACGACCAGATCTACCTGGGCCAGCACCTGCCCCGCAACCTGATGGGGCGGCTGCTCACCTCCATGGCGCCGGTGGACAGGGACAAGGTGCGGGAGGTGATCCGCTACGGCAAGCACACGGTCGGCGCCATGATGGACTTCGAGCTCATCACGGTGCGGCCCGACGTGACCCTGGCCACCGTCCAGCGCTATCTGCGCCTACGCGGCCAGATCCCCGAGAACACCGACAAGCTGTTCGTCACCGATCGGCGCAACCGGCTGCAGGGGGAGCTGCCCCTCACCGCCGTGCTGCTGCACAAGCCCGAAACCCTGGTGAGCGACGCGATGGAGAAGGATCCGGTCACCTTCGATCCGGAAGACAACGACGAGGCCGCCGCCCGCACCTTCGAGCGGGACGACCTGGTCTCCGCCGCCGTGGTGGATGCCAGGGGCAAGCTGATGGGACGGCTCACCGTCGCCGAGGTGGTGGACCTGGTCTATGAGGAGAGCGACACCGACCTGCGCCGCATGGGGGGGATCAGCGAGGAAGAAGATGTGTTCGCCCCCGTCTCCAAGGCGGTCAAGACCCGCTGGGCCTGGCTCGCCATCAATCTCTGCACCGCCTTCGTGGCATCGCGGGTGATCGGCCTGTTCGAGCACACCATCTCCCAGCTGGTGGCGCTGGCGGCGCTGATGCCCATCGTCGCGGGGATCGGCGGCAACACCGGCAACCAGACCATCACCATGATAGTGCGGGCGCTGGCGCTGCAGCATATCCAGACCGGCAACGTCTCCTTCCTGCTGTGGCGCGAGCTGGGGGTGGCCCTGATCAACGGCCTGGTGTGGGGCGGCATCATGGGCATCGCCACCTTCCTGCTCTATCAGGATGCGGCGCTGGGAGGCGTGATGACGCTCGCCATGATCCTCAACCTGCTGGTGGCGGCCCTGATGGGGGTCATCATCCCCATGACCATGAGCCGGCTGGGGCGCGACCCGGCGGTAGGGGCCAGCGTGATGATCACCGCCATCACCGACACCGGCGGCTTCTTCATCTTCCTGGGGCTGGCGACCCTGTTCCTGCTTTAATCCGCTTGGCAGTAAAAAGGGAGCCTTGATGGCTCCCTTTTTCATTCGGCGCGGCCGCTACACCCGGTATTTGGCCACCGCCTGGTTGAGCAGCTTGGCCTGCTCGGTCAGGCCGTGGCTCGACTTGGCGTTCTCCTCCGCCATCAGGCTCGACTCCTGGGCGATGTCGCGGATGTTGTTGACGTTGCGGTTCACCTCGTTGGCCACCAGGCTCTGCTGCTCGATCGCTGCCGCAATCTGGGTGCTCATGTCCATGATATGGGTGACGTCCTGGGTGATCTGCTCCAGCAGTTCACCCGCCATGCTGGCTTGCTCCGAGCTGCTGTTGCCCTGCTCGCGGCAGGTTGCCATCATGCCCACTATGTTGCCGGTCTGCTTCTGCAGCGAACTGATGATGCCGGCGATCTCCTGGGTCGACTTCTGGGTGCGGATGGCGAGGCTGCGCACCTCGTCCGCCACCACCGCAAAACCGCGCCCCTGATCCCCCGCCCGCGCCGCCTCGATGGCCGCGTTGAGCGCCAGCAGGTTGGTCTGCTCGGCGATGCCGCGGATCACGTCCAGCACAGAGCCGATGGTTTCGCTCTCCTGCTGCAGCTGGGCCACTTCGCGGGAGGAGTTCTCCAGGTTGTCGGCCAGGGAGCGGATCTGGCTGACGGTGTTCTCCACAGCACTGCGTCCCTCCATCGCCTTGTTGTTGGTGGTCTGGGCATTGTTGGCGGCCTGCTCGGTGTTGCGGGCGATCTCCTCTATGGTGGAGCCCATCTCGGTGGAGGCGGTCGCCACCATGTCGGTCTCCTGCAACTGGCGAGCGGCCCCCTCGCTGGTGCGGCGGACGTTGCCGGAGAGGTGATCCGCCGCCTCGGTCAGGGTGTGCACGCTCTGCTTAACGTCGCCGATGAGGTGGCGAAAGCCCCCCAGCATCACGTCCAGATTGCCTGCCAGCTGGGCCATCTCGTCCGCCCCCTGCAGCTCTATCTTGAGGCGCAGGTCGTTGTCCTGCCGGATGCGGTTGACGGTGTCGTTCACCCGCGAGATGGGGCGGTCGATGCTGCGCCCCAGCAGCATGCTCATGATGCCAATCAGCACTCATGTACAGAACCTTAAGCGGCAAGCGAATTAATAATACCGTCTAACGTGTTGTTTTGCTTGGATTTTCTCTGCCT
>NZ_JAPCIY010000035.1:0-42100 GCF_027707645.1 Aeromonas sp. QDB30
TCCTGCATGGAGACGCGATTAGATCACAGACGATCTGCCTGTTCAAATTTCATTAACAAAGTGCGATCCCGCCCTGAGGCTCAGGTAGAGACTGCCTACAGCCTGGTGGCGGGGCTGGAAGCCAGGGTGCGCAAGGGGGAGCTGGACGAGGCGAGCGCCAAGGCCGAGGCGCTGGCGCTGATCAAGGGGTTGCGTTATGGCAACGATGACTACTTCTGGATCAACGACAGCCACCCCACCATGGTGATGCACCCCATGAAACCCGAGCTGGACGGCAAGGATCTCTCCGGGGTGGAGGACAAGCAGGGGCTCAGGCTGTTCGTCGCCTTCGCCGATCTGGCCCGGGCCCAGGGCGCGGGGGAGGTGGCCTACTACTGGCCCAAGCCGGGGGTGGACGAACCGGTACGCAAGATCTCCTACATCAAGCGCTTCGCCCCCTGGGACTGGATCATCGGCACCGGCGTCTATGTGGACGACGTCGAGGCCCAGTACCGGGAGGTGCTGCACACCCTGCTGGGGATCGGGCTGGTGCTGGCCCTCCTGCTGTTTGCCGTGGTCGGCCTCATCGTGCGCAGCATCGTCGTGCCCCTCTCCCGCTCGGTCTCGGCCCTTGGCAACATCGCCAGGGGGGAGGGGGATCTGCGGGTACGTCTGCCGGAGTCGGGGCGTGACGAGCTGAGCCAGCTCAGCATCAACTTCAACCTCTTTGCCAGCCAGATGGCGCAGCTGGTGGCCCGCAGCCAGCAGATAGCGGATCAGAACCGGGTGCATGCCCACCAGCTGGCCGAGGTGGTGGAGCGTACCGGCGCCATCGTCACCGGCCAGGAGCAGGATACCCTGCGGGTGGCCAGCGCCATGGAGCAGATGACGGTGAGCAGCCGCGAAGTGGGCCAGCACGCGGCCCAGGCCGCCGACGCGGCGGACTCGGCCCTCAATCTGGCCCAGCATGGCCGCGAGGTGGTGGTCCAGACCCGGGAGTCCATCAGCCAGTTGGCGGACGAGATGGTGGAGACGGTACAGGCGGTGAGCCGCCTCGAGCAGGAGACTCAGCAGATTGGCTCCGTGCTCGACGTCATTCGCGGGGTGGCGGAGCAGACCAACCTGCTGGCCCTCAACGCCGCCATTGAAGCGGCACGGGCCGGGGAGCAGGGGCGCGGCTTTGCGGTGGTCGCCGACGAGGTGCGTACCCTGGCGACCCGCACCCACAGCTCCACCGACGAGATCCGGCAGATGATCCAGCGGCTGCAGGAGGGGGCCGGCAAGGTGGTCAGCGGCATCAGCCAATTACAGCAGCTCTCCCGCGCGACGGCGGACAGGGCCGGCGATGCGGATGTCGCCATCAATGCCATCGATGGATCCGTCCACACCATTACTGCGATGAATGGGCAGATTGCCACGGCGGCGGCGGAGCAGAGCCGGGCGGCGGAGGAGATCAACCAGCGGCTGGTGGCCATCACCCAACTGGCGGCGGATGCCCTGGCCCAGAACCGGCTGACCGAGCAGGCATCCGGGCAACTGGCGCTGGCCTGCGACGAGCTGGGGGCCCTGGTGGCGAAATATCGCATCTGACGGCCTTTCTCCCCGCTTTTTCGGGATAAGGCTTGAGTCTGGGGGGCTTTTGGGACACCATCTGCCCCATTCTCGGCCAGCCCTGGCCGACAGCCTGCCATTGCTTTGCAAGAGAGAGACCCCATGAGCAAACTAACTGACAATCTTGACGCCAATTTCCAGCTGTTCATCGAAGAAGTCCGCGAGTCGGGTCAGGTGTGGGGTCTGCGCTACGGTGAAGACTGGGTGGTGTGCCGCTCCGCCGAGTTCGAAGATGCGGACGTGATGCCGCTCTGGTCCGCCGAAGGGGATGCCCGCCTGCACTGCGTGGACGAGTGGGCGGATTACGAGCCGGAAGTGATCGAGCTCGAAGAGTTCCTGGACATCTGGATCAACGATCTGGACGAGGATGACGTGCTGGTCGGCCCGAACTGGAACGCCGATCTGGAAGGCCAGGAGCTCGAGCCCATCGAGCTGGCCAAGGCGCTGGTGGAACTGGACGCCTGAGTCTGCCGTCCTGCCGGATTGTGATGAACCGGCCCCCTTCGGGGGCCGGTTTTTTTATGGCCGCCATGGGCCATGAAAAGGCGATTTGCCTTTGCACCCATCCCGGGGATGGGTCATCATCAACCCTTTGCCGATCGGGAGGTGCCATGTTTGTCTTTGACGTGACCACGAAGGCGGGGGCGCAGGGGAGGATCCAGGTGCAGGCGCTGGACTGGAGCCAGAGCGGCCCGGTGAGCTTTCAGTGTGACAGCGACGAGCTGGCCCTGGTGCTGCTGAGCGGGTGCCGCTGTGATGCCGTGGGGTACTTCAATCTGCTGGGGGGCTGCAAGCCGCTCTACGTGGAGCAGTGGCTCACCTATTTGCAGGAGCGTGGCCAGCTGGAGAAGGTCACGGCCCGCCAGGAGAGCCCGTCCCAACCCGATTACCTGACCCGGGCCGGGCTGGCGGACGACGAGCTCAATGCCCTGCTCGGCCAGATCTACAAGGTGGCCGGGTTCAACCGCCTGCAGATCAACCGCTACCTCAAGCATCGCCACAACCCGACCATGCTGGCGACCCGTTACGATCAGAAGGAGCTGGAGCGCTATCGCCAGCTCAACGACATCATTCTGACCCTGTTGAAGCTGAAACCGTCTCCGTGAAGATCCCCATCTGACCGATCTCCGGCCCCAGCTCCTGGGGTCGGGCGATCAGATAGCCCTGCAGGCCGTCCACATACATGCTCTGCAGCATCTGCTTCTGGCCTATCTGTTCCACCCCTTCCGCGATCACCAGGCAGCCCATGCGATGGGAGACGTCGACGATCATCCGCACGAACTGCTGGTTGGTGAGATCCTGCTCCAGCTCGGTGATGAGACCGGGGTCCAGCTTGATGTAGTCGGGTTTGAGCTCGCGAAACAGGCTGAAGGATCCGATCCCCTTGCCGAAGTTGCAGATGGCCGAGCGGCTGCCGTGGCGCCTGAGCAGCTCGAACAGCCGCCTGGACCCGGTCAGGTTGCGCTCCAGGTGCTCCTCGTCGAGCTCGAACACCAGATTGGCCCCGATGTCGGGGTCTTTTTGCAACTGGTGATCCAGCCAGATGAGAAAGGCGCTGTTTTGCAGCAGGGAGCCCGGCAGATTGAGACCCCATCGGCTGTTGTGGCCTCCGAAGGCGCGGTATTGGCGGATGACATGGCGGATCACCATCTGGGTCAGGCGCAGTACCATGTCCAGCCGCTGCGCCATGGCGAGCAGGGTATCGCTTGGCAGCACGGTGCCGTCGCTGCTGCTGAAACGGGGATAGATCTCGTGGTAGGCGAGCATGCCGCGATGCAGGGGCTGGATGGGCTGGCAGGTGAAGCTGACGCTCTCCTGCTCCAGCAGCTCGGTCAGCACCTGGGTCCAGTGATGCTGACCCTGCACCTCGACCACCTCGTCGTTCTGCTGGATGGCCCAGCCATTGACCACCTCCGTCTGGGCGCGGGCCAGCGCGAGATCCGCCCGGGCCAGAATGGCCTCTATCTTCTGCTCGCTGCTCAGGCGGGTCATGCCCGAGTAGGCGGCGCTCTCGAGCTCGTGATCGTGCTGATAGCGATCGAAGGCGAGCTTCAGATCCCGTCCCAGCAGATGGGGCGGGATCTGGGCCAGGGGGGGCAGCAGGACGGCAAAATCGGCCCCCGAGATGCGATAGACCCGGTGGCCCGGGAAGCGGTTGACGGTGTGGCTGATGAGGGCGGCGATGTCCCGGATGTAGGCATCCCCGGACTGGAAGCCGCGCTGGGCGTTGAGGGTCCCGAGCTCGGTGGCGCGGATGAGCACCAGGATGGCGGTCTGGGTGTTTTCCTGTTGCAGCAGCTCGGTCAGATCGCGCCGGAAGGCGTGGCGGTTGCCAAGGCCCGTCATCTCGTCCCGGGTCGCCTGATTGTGCAACTCGGTGATCTGGCGGTGGGCATCGATCTCGGCCTCATTGAAGGACGCAAGGAGCTGGCGCAGAGCCGTTTGTGCCTGTACGCTGTCGAGCATGGCGGGATCCCGCTGCTGCAGCGCCAGCAGCCAGCGTTGCTCCTGCCTCGCCTTTTCCCCACGGCGCACGCTGTGGGTGAGAAAGAGCAGCAGGGCGAATCCCGTCAGGGTGGTCATCAGGACCAGCAGCAGGGTGAGCGGTGAGGCGGGGGGGGCGAGCAGCACTCCCTGTAACAGCAGCATGGGAATGCAGACCAGTGCGCTGACCAGCAGCAGGTTTCCCTCATGTTTATTCAACATCGTTTCATCCTTGATGATGTTCATGATGTAGAAATTCTAACCAAGTCGCTGGCGCAAAACATGAGTACTCACGCAACTCCACGATAAAGCGCCGGCGGAATGCAACTAAATGTGAGTGAAAACACTTTCATGGCCTGTAAAAAAAGCGAAGATGGGTTGAAAACAGCCCCAACAGAGCAGAGGTAGATATGTTGCTAGAACCCGTAGACACCGCCAAAGCACGGCAACTATTGAATCAGAGTATGGCCTTGGTGCTCGCAGGGGGACGGGGCAGCCGCCTGAAGCAGTTGACCGATAACCGCGCCAAGCCCGCCGTCCACTTTGGCGGCAAATTCCGTATCATCGACTTCGTGCTCTCCAACTGCATCAACTCCGGCATCCGCCGGGTGGGTGTGGTGACCCAGTACAAGTCCCACAGTCTGTTGCGCCACCTGCAATCGGGCTGGTCTTTCCTGCGCTACCAGATGAACGAGTTCATCGACTTGCTGCCCGCCCAGCAGCGGGTGGACGAGGTGCACTGGTATCGCGGCACCGCAGACGCCATCTACCAGAACGTCGACATCATCCGTGACTACGGTCCCAAGTACATCGTGGTGCTGGCGGGGGATCACATCTACAAGATGGACTACGCCGCCATGCTGCTGGATCACGTGCGCCTCGGTGCCAAGGTGACGGTGGCCTGTATCGAGGTACCACGCTGCGAGGCATCGGCCTTCGGCGTGATGGACATCGACGAGCAACGCAAGATCCGCGCCTTCGTGGAGAAACCGGCCAATCCGCCCGCCATGCCGGGCTGCGAGGATCGCTCGCTGGCCTCCATGGGCATCTACATCTTCGAGGCGGAGTACCTCTACCAGTTGCTGGAAGAGGACATCCACAACCAGGAGTCCAAGCACGACTTCGGCATGGACGTGATCCCGCGCATCGTGGGGGAGGGCAAGGCCTTTGCCCACCCGTTCAACATGTCCTGTGTCGGGGCCAAGGAGGGGCAAAAACCCTACTGGCGCGACGTGGGGACCCTGGATTCGTTCTGGGAGGCGAACATGGACCTTGCCTCCGTGGTGCCCGAGCTCGACATTTATGACGAGAACTGGCCCATCTGGACCAGCCAGAACATGTCGCCCCCGGCCAAGTTCGTGCAGGACAGAAACGGCCAGCACGGCATGACCATCAATTCCATGTTTGCGGGGGGCTCCATCGTGAGCGGCTCCTTCGTGCTCAACTCGGTGTTGTTCACCAACGTGCGGGTCCACTCCTTCTGTACCCTGGATCAGGCGGTGATCTTCCCAGGGGTCGAGATCGGGGCTGGTTGCCGCTTGCGCCGGGTGGTGGTGGACAAGGGGTGCAAGCTGCCAGACGGCCTGGTGGTGGGGGAGAATGCGGACGAGGATGCACGCCGCTTCTACCGCTCCGAGCAGGGCATCGTGCTGGTGACCAAGCCGATGCTGGCCAAGCTCGGCTAACCTCGTCGACACAGACAAAAAAAGGGAGCCCTGGGCTCCCTTTCTATTGGTGGTCGATTTATTTCTCGCTGACCAGGGCCTTGCCGGCCATCACCATGGCGGTGCCATGCTTGCCACCGGCGGCGGTCACTTGCGGGACGCCATCTTCGTCGGTGTCGCTGCCGGCACCCTCGATGACGTTCTCGCCGGAGTCGCCGATCCACTCGGCCATCTGCATGCCGCCGTTGACGGTGCCGCGGAACCAGCTCACGTAGCGCTGGGTCAGCTGTGCCAGCTCCAGCTCGGGTGCCTTCTCGGCCCCTTCGTTGCGCAGGTTCAGCATGGCAGAGCGCAGGGCGCCGGAGATGGCGGCCTGGGTCCAGGGGGTGTATTCACCCTGCTTGCCAGCGAGCCAGGTACCGGCCTTGGCATTGAAGTAGGCCTTGTCGGCGGCGATGAAGAGCTCGCGTGCCGCGGTGCGGTACTTGGCATCCGAGGTGGCCAGGAAGGCGGCGGTGAGGCCGCGGATGGCGGCGAACTGCGCGTCGATGGACTGACCGGCGTCAAGCTTGCCGCCCAGGGTCAGACCGTCATGGACCAGGCCATTCTTGCCCTTGAGGTTGGCGAGGATGAAATCGGCCTGCTTGCGGACCAGTGCGATCGCCTGCTCACCCTGTGGGGTCTTGAGGTTCAGCTCGCCATTGTCACCGGCGGCGTAACCCACCGGCAGCGCATCCTGGGCGCGCTGGAAGATCTGCAGGGCGACCAGAGCGTAGGCGGCGTCGAAGGTAGTGACGTGCCCGGCCTGTTTGCCAGCTTGCCAGCTGTCGACCAGGGTGCCAGCCTTGGGCTCGAAGTGCAGGGCCTGCAGGTTCTTGAAGGTGAGGTTGGAGAGGTTCAGGGCCAGGGAGAAGGCATCGCTGCCCGCCACCGCCTTGCCCAGATCGTTGGTCTGGTTGGCAGCCGGAGCGGCGGCGAACGGGGCACCATCAAACACGGCGTGGAAGGCCGGGTTCTGGTTGGTGTTGGCCGTGCGCTGATCGCTGAAGGCGTAGAACTCGGAGAGGGGCCACAGCAGCATCCAGGCGTCGCGCAACTGGGCGGAGCCGTCCACGACCTCCAGCTTGCCGATGGCACCGGCGTCGTTCTTGCTGGTCTCGGTCACTTTCACCTGATGAGGGAAGTAGACAACCCCCTTGGCCGGATCGTACTGCGGGGTGATTTTGGCGCCCAGGGTCTTGCCGTCAAAGCCGAGCTGACCTTGCAGGATGGCGAGCTTGTCGATGGACTGCTCGGTCAGCATCATGCCGTTGAAGCCGTCGGCGGCAGAAACCCCCAGCTTGTGCTTGCCGTCCTGATCCATGGTGGCGGACGCGGCTTCCACCTCTTCATCGGTCTCGGCCACGTGCATGCCGCCCAGGAAGTCCTGGGACCACATCACTTCTTTGAGCAGGATGCCGCCCACGGCGGCCGGGACCAGCAGGTTGTCACTGCCGCTCCAGCGCAGGGTGGCGTAGTCGCGGAAGTAGGCGGGGACCTGGGTCTTGACGCTCTTCTCGTTGCCCTTGGCGGTCTTGATGGTGATCTGGTCACCGTTGACCGGGGTGGCGTTCACGGCCTGGGCGAACTCCGGGTTGGCGGAGGCGTAGGGCAGGGAGAGGGGATACATGCCCTGAGGAATTTCATCGGCGGGGAAGCCGACGGCCTCGGCCATGGCCAGTACCCGTTTGCCCAGGTCGGCCAGGGTGCCGCCACGGGCCTGGTTTTGCGGCCCGTTTACCAGATGGGGGCCCATGCCGGACTGGTAGTTGAGGGCGTACATTGCCTCTTCGGAGTATTCATAGGATTCGATGCCGGCGGCGAAGTCGAACGGGGTCGGCTCGTCGGCGCGGTTGGCGTCCAGCACATCCAGATCCAGACCGAGGGCCTCGGCCAGCGGCTCGCCGGAGAGCTCGAATTCGGTGTAGGCCAGCATGTTGGCCGCGGTGTTGAACGTCTTGTCCTCCACCTTGACGGCAGCCTGTGCGGCGCTGCTGAGGAGTGCGCAGGCGATCGCCTGCACCAGTACGGTTTTTCTCATGTCCTTCTCACCATATTGTTGATTTTATTATGACGCTTCTCATGAATCTAAATGAGAATGGTGTGCATTATGGGGCAAAGGGCGGGGCTTGAGAAGAAAAAAACCGCGCCCCGGTGGGGTGAAGAGGAGAGGCGCGGCGGCAGGTGTCACATCAGTTTGAAGGGGATGACCAGTCGGCCCGGCTCCACCTTGAGGGCTTCGACCTTCTCCTTGATCCGCGCCTCGTTCTGGCGGCTGCCATCGAGCCGGTAGACGGGGGTCTGGGAGAGGAACAGGGAGAGGGACTGGTTGAAGGTGGGTAAGAGCGGGGAGAGGGCGGTGCCCACGTCCGCTGGCTCTGTCTTGACGGAGAGCAGCTCGAGATCGCGCAGATAGATGGCGCCCTGTTCGGCCACGTAGTCCGGGCGTGCCCGCAGGGAGAGGCGGATCTTCATCTGCTGGCTGCCCAGCGGGCTCGCCACCTGCAGCTCGCCGGCGGCATCCAGCTCGACCTTGTCGGCCTGGCTGCGGCCGATGCGGCTTTGCATGTCATCGAGTCGGATCTTGCTCGACATGATGCCGGGGATCCCCAGCTGTTTCTCGAAGGCGACTCGCTCCTTGAGGTACTGGTTGATCTCTCCTTCACTGACGCTGTATTGGGTCAGCGAGCAGGCCGCCAGCAGCAGGGCGAAGGGGAGCAGAAGCAGGTGTTTCAACATGGGAGGGTTCCATTTTCGGGGCTGTCACAAGAGGTGGCGCCATCTTAGAGGCAAAGCGGGTTGGCCGCCAGTGGGGCCGCCCTGTCCGGTTTCTGTCGCATCCCCCATATGGGGATGGCAATCCGTTTTCATTCGAGTAGCTGTTTCCCTTCACCGCCAGCAGGCCCGCCCTGGCGTCATCCCCGACATACCCACAGACAAGCTCCTGTTTTAACGATGCAAAATCCCATTGACCCCGCGATTTCAAAGCGAGTATTTTACCGCCGCACAAAGTCAAACTGATAATCATTATCATTTTGAATCTTCTTTGAGGGTATGACGTGAAGACTCGAGTAATGGAAAATGGCGCACCTGCCGAGGCGAAGATGTCGCCTGATTTCTTGTTTACCTCGTGTCAGGGCACGATCAGTGCCACTGACCTGGGGCAACCCATCACCACCCCCGCCTGCGAGTGGCCCCTGCTGGCACAGCAGATAACCCTGGCCCTCGATGCCGCCAGGGCTGCCGGCCAGAGCAACCCCCTGCTCATCGGTGCTTTTGCGTTTGATCCGGCAGAGGCTTCCTGCCTCTATGTGCCCGGCCGTTATGAGCGGGGCGAGAAACTGGCCCCGATAGAGCCGACACCGGCGACAGAAGTGGAGCAGACCGTCGAGGCCAACCGGGTCATCTCGGTGCAGAGCACCCCGCCGGCCAGCGAATTCCAGGCCTCGGTCAGCGCGGCGCTGGATGTGTTTGCACAAGGTCGGCTCGCCAAGGTGGTGCTGTCGCGCAAACTCACCCTTACCCTGCACCGGCCCGCCGACCCTAAGCAGGTGATGGCCCGTTTGATGGCCCAGAATCCCCACGCATTCCACTTCTCCCTGCCGCTCGGCCAGGGTCGCCGCCTGCTGGGCGCTAGCCCAGAACTGCTGCTGCGGGTCAACGGGGGAGAGGTGTTCACCCATCCGTTGGCGGGCTCCGCCAGACGGGTGAGCGAGCCGGCGCAAGACGAAATGGTGGCCAGGGATCTGCTGGCTTCTCGCAAGGATCAGCATGAACACAAGTTGGTGATCGACGAGATCCGCCGGGTGCTGACCCCCCACTGCCGCGAGCTGGCGATCCCCGCTCATCCCTCGCTGATGAGCACGGATACCCTCTGGCATCTGGGCACTCCCATCGCTGGCCGGCTCAATGGCGGCGAGGCGTCGGTGCTCTCCCTGGCCTGCCAACTGCATCCCACCCCGGCCCTGTGCGGCTATCCCACCGATCTGGCCCGCCAGTTCATCCGCGAGCAGGAGCCCTTCCGGCGAGCCCTGTTCAGCGGCATCGTTGGCTGGTGCGACAGCCAGGGCAACGGTGAGTGGGCCGTGGTGATCCGCTGCGGCGTGCTCGATGGGCATCAGGTCGAGCTGTTTGCCGGCGCCGGTATCGTCGCGGGCTCGGATCCCGCCATGGAGTGGGCCGAGACCGGCACCAAGCTGGGGACCATGCTCAAAGCTCTGGGCCTGGATTTGGAGGTGGCGCAATGACCCAGCTTCAATATCTGGGCTGGCAGAGTGGACAGCCGAATCTGGAAGCCCTGGGCCTGAGTTCGGAGGTGGCGCAATGAGCCAATTCAACCACTTCCTGCCCTATACCCGCTGGCCCGAAGAGTTGGCGGAGCTGTACCGCGCCAAGGGCTATTGGCGCGGCGAGCCGCTGACCGCCATGCTGGCGCGTCAGTGCGAGCTGGCCCCCGACGCCGAGGCCATCCTCTGCGGCGAGCGGCGCTTGAGCTATGGCGAGCTGGACGCCGCCTCGAGCCGGCTGGCCGCAAATCTGGCCCGCCACGGCCTGGGGGTGGGGGATACCGCGCTGGTGCAGCTCCCCAATGTGGCCGAGTTCTATCTGGTGTTCTTTGCCCTGCTCAAGGCCGGCATTGCGCCGGTCAACGCGCTCTTTAGCCACAACCGGCTGGAGCTCCTCTCTTATGCCGAGCAGATCACACCGCGCCTCTTTGTCGGCTCGCTGACCCACCCGCTGTTTGCGAGCAAGGGTCGCGAGAGCGAGCTGCTGGCAAGCATCGGCGCCGAACTGGTGCTGCTGGATGGCGATGGTGGGGAGCTGGGGCTGACTCGCTGGCTCGGCGAGGGGGATGAGGGGAGCTCCCCATCCGTCTCTTTTGCCCCGACCCCGGCGGACGAGGTGGCCTTCTTCCAGCTCTCCGGCGGCAGTACCGGCACTCCCAAGCTCATCCCGCGCACCCATGACGACTATTACTACAGCGTGCGCCGCAGCAATGAGATCTGTGGCCTCGGCTCCCATACCCGTTATCTGTGCGCCCTGCCGGCGCCCCACAACTTTCCCTTGAGCTCCCCTGGCGCCCTGGGGGTGTTCGAGGCGGGTGGCGCCGTGGTGCTCGCCCCCGACCCCAGCCCCATCAGCTGTTTCCCGCTGATCGCCCGCCACCGGGTCAACCTCACCTCGCTGGTGCCGCCGGCGGTCTCCCTCTGGCTGCAGGCCGCGGAAGCGGACCCCACCGCGCGCACCCAACTCGAGAGCCTCGACTTGCTGCAAGTGGGCGGCGCCAAGCTGGGGGAGGCGGTGGCCAGCAAGATTGGGCCGCTGCTCGGCTGCCGGCTGCAGCAGGTGTTCGGCATGGCGGAAGGGCTGGTCAACTACACCCGGCTCTCTGATCCCGACGAGAAGGTCATTCACACCCAGGGCCGCCCCATGAGCCCGGACGACGAGGTGCGCATCCTCGATGAGGCGGGCAATCCGGTTGCCCCCGGCGAGCCTGGCGCCCTGCACACCCGCGGCCCCTATACCTTCCGCGGCTACTACCAGAGCCCGGCCCACAACGCCCGGGTGTTCAATGCCGAGGGCTTCTACTGCTCCGGCGATCTGGTGGTACAGGATGCCGATGGCTACCTCACCGTGGTGGGGCGGCAGAAGGATCAGATCAACCGGGGCGGCGAGAAGATCGCGGCGGAAGAGGTGGAAAACCAGCTGCTGCACCACCCTGCCATCACCCATGCGGCCCTGGTCTCCATGCCTGACAGCGCCATGGGGGAGAAGAGCTGCGCCTTCATTGTCAGCACGGATCCCGCCTTGAAGCCGCTGGCCTTGCGCAAGTTTCTGCGCGAGCGCGGAGTGGCGGATTTCAAGCTGCCCGACCGCTTCGAAACCCTGGACGCCCTGCCCATGACGGCGGTGGGCAAGATTGACAAGCAGGGGCTGCGGGCACGCATTGCGCACGCCATCGCCGCCAACCAGCCTCTACAGCATAAAAACTAGTAAGGAATCATGACGTTATGGCTATCCCAACTCTGAACAATTACGCCATGCCCAGCCAGTGGAAGGCCAACAAGGTCAACTGGTCTCTGGATCCCAAACGTGCCGCCCTGCTGATCCACGACATGCAGGAGTACTTCACCGCCTTCTATGGCGAAAACAGCCCGCTGATCGCGGCGCTCACCGAGCGCCTGGCCGCCGTGCGCAAGCAGTGCAAGGCCCTCGGCATCCCGGTCTTCTACACCGCCCAGCCCAAGGATCAATCCCCTGAGGATCGCGCCCTGCTCAACGACATGTGGGGCCCGGGGCTCAACAAACGGCCCGAGCAGCAGCAGGTGGTGGCAGCCCTGCGCCCGGAGCGGGACGACACCGTGCTGGTCAAGTGGCGCTACAGCGCCTTCCAGCGCTCCGAGCTCGAGCAGATGCTCAAAGCGCTGGGGCGGGATCAGCTGATCATCGGCGGCATCTACGGCCATATCGGTTGCATGATGACCGCCTGCGACGCCTTCATGCGCGACATCCAGCCCTTCTTCCTGGCGGACGGGGTGGCGGACTTCTCCCTGGCCGACCACCAGATGGCGCTCGACTACGTGGCGACCCGCTGCGGCAAGGTGATCCGCTGCGAGGAGGTGCTGGCCCTTGCGCCGGTTGCCGCTTCTGCCGTCCAGAGCAATCCGTTGCTGACGTATGAGGGGCTCAAGGCGCGGCTGCTGAGTCATATCGACGAGGACGAAGATGAGTTTGACCCCGATGAGAACCTCATCGACTACGGTCTGGATTCGGTGCGGATCATGGCCCTGCTCACCGAGTGGCGCGCCGCCGGGGTCGAGCTCGGCTTCGTGGATCTCGCCAAGTTGCCGACCCTCAACGGCTGGTGGCGCCTGATCGAGGCCAGGCTGGCAGCCCAGGCGCTGGAGGTGACCCCATGAACCGCTTCCCCTTGACCATACCTCAGCAGGGGCTCTGGTCCGGACATCTGCTGAACGACGACAAGGCGATGTTCAACACCGCCGAGTGCATCGCCTTCGACGGCAAGGTCGAGGCGGCCGTGCTGGCCGCGGCCCTTGCCAAGGCGGTAGGGGAGTGCGAGGTGCTCAAGGGCCACTTCGAAGACGATAAGGAGGCGGTCTGCTTCGTCTCGCATGAGCTGCCCCTGGCCTATGAAGAAATCTCCCTCGAGCACGATGACGAGACGCTGGCCCGCGCCTGGGCCTGGGCCGATCTGCGCCGCCCGTTCGAGCTGACCCAAGAGGCACCCTGCCGTTTCGCCCTGCTGCGCGGCCCCGGCCGCGATTATCTCTACAGCTGCGTGCACCACATCGCCCTCGACGGCTTTGGCACCACCTTGCTGTTCCAGCGCATCGCCGAACTGTATGCAGAGGGGCTGGCCGGTGAGATGAACTCCCCATCCCCCTTCGGCTCGTTGGCTGAAGTGCTGGCAGAAGAGGCGAGCCGCGAGCAGAGCGGCAAGAACGACGCCGCCCGCGCCTTCTGGCAGGAGCAGCTGCAAGGCTGGCCCGAGGTGAAGTCCTTTGGCGAGACCCGCGCACCCATCGCGGCCGAATTTATCCGCGAGAGCCGCCCACTGCCGGCGGCGCTCTGGCAATCCCTGACCGGCTTTGCCGACGAGCACAAACTGGGCTGGCCCGATCTGCTGCTGGCCGGTCTCTCTGCCCAGCTGTCGCTGTCGAGCGGCCAGGATAAGACCCTGCTCGGCCTGATGATGATGAACCGCATCGGCTCGGCGTCGCTGACCGTGCCCTGCATGCAGATGAACATCACCCCCCTTGCTCTGGAACTCGAAGAGGGGTTGAGTCTGGCGGGGGCCGCCGGCGCCGTGGCCAAGGCCAAGCGCGGGGTGCGCAAACACCAGCACTACCGCTACGAGCTGTTGCGCCGCGACCTTGGCCTGGTGGGGGGCGACAAACGCCTGTTCGGCCCGCTGGTCAACATCATGCCCTTCGATCACGCTCGCCGCTTCGGGCCGCTATCTGCCCATATTCTCAACATCAGCGCCGGCCCGGTGGAGGATCTCACCATCGAAGTGCAGGTCGGCGTCGATGGCCAGCCCAGACTGGATCTGGACGCCAACCCCGGCTGCTACCAGCAGGGAGAGCTGGCGGTCATCGCCGATACCCTGTTTGCCCTGCTGGGCCGCTGGCTGGCCGAGCCTGCTCAGACCCTGGGAACGCTCAAGGCCGACTGGCTGGCCGAGCAGCGAGCCAGGGCCCTGATCGCCGGCCCCTCCCATGAAGTGATCAAGGCACGGCCTGTGCTGGAGGCGATCTGCCACTTCGCCGCCCAGACACCGGACAAGATTGCCTTGATTCAGAGCACGGCGCAGGGAGAGGCCCGCTTCAGCTACGAGGCGCTGCTGGCCAGATCCGAACAGATGGCGGCTGCCCTGCAGGCCGCAGGCGTCGCCCCCGGCGACAAGGTGGGGGTCATGCTGGCCCGCACCCCCCAGGCCATCTTCGCCCAGCTGGCTGTGCTGCTGGCGGGCGCCGTCTATGTGCCGCTCGATCCCGAGCAGCCGCTGGAGCGCCAGGGCCATATCCTGCGACTGGGGGAGGTCAAGACCCTGATCACCCAGGCCGAGTACCGCCACAAGCTGGCCAGCCTGTTTGAGGGGCGCACCCTGCTGGCGGGGGATCTGGTGAGCGATGATCGGCTCAACCAGCCGACAGCCGGCCGCGCCGTCGCCTACCTGATGTTCACCTCGGGCTCGACCGGCCTGCCCAAGGGGGTGGCGGTGAGCCACGGCGCGCTGGATCACTTCGCCGCCGCCGCCCGCTGCCGTTATCACCTGAATGAAGAGGCGCGGATGTTGCAATTCGCCCCCTTCAACTTCGACGCCAGCATCGAGGAGGTGTTCGCCACCCTGAGCGCCGGCGCCACCCTGGTACTGCGCACCGACGCCCTGCTCGAATCCATGCCCGCCTTTGCGGCCGGGGTGGAGCAGATGGGGATCACCCACCTCGACCTGCCCACCGCGTTCTGGAACGAGTGGGTGGTGGCATTGACGGCGGGTCAGGCCCACATTCCTGCCGGGCTTACCACCGTCATCATCGGCGGCGAGGCGGTCTACCCCGAGCAGCTGGCCCAGTGGCAGCGCCAGGGTCGCTCCGATGTGCGCCTGTTCAACACCTACGGTCCCACCGAAACGACCGTGGTGGTGACCACTCAGGAGCTGCAACAGGAAGACCCGAGCCAGGCCCAGTTGCCCATCGGTCTGCCGCTGCCCGGCATGCAGGCGCTCATTCTGGGGGCGGGGGAGCAACCCGCCGAGGAAGGCGAGCTGGTACTGCTCGGCCCGCAGCTGGCCAACGGCTATGTGGGGGGCGTACAAGGCAGCTTCAATACCTTGCGGGTTGGCGCGGAGCTGATGCCCGTCTATCGCACCGGCGATCGGGTGCGCCTGGTGTCCGGCCGGCTGGTCTACCTCGGCCGGCGCGACAACGAATTCAAGATAAGCGGCTATCGCATCCAGCCCGGCGAAGTGGAGGCCCAGTTGCTGGCCCTGCCCGGGGTGGACGAGGCGTGCGTGCAGGGGGTGAGCATCGGCAGCGTGCGCCGACTGGTGGCCTTCGTGGCGGGGTCGGAGCGCGACAGCCGGGTCATCAAGGCGCAGCTGGCCAGGGTGCTGCCTGCCGCCATGATCCCCACCGACTATCGCCACTATGACCAGCTGCCCCGCACCGGCTCCAACAAGCTGGATCGCAAGACCCTGCTGGCCGCCTACCAGGCGGGCGGCGAAGCCCTGACCCTGGGCAGCGAGACCGAGAACCGGGTCGGCGCCATCTGGCAACAGATCCTGGGGCTCGCCACCATGGCGCCTGCCGACAACTTCTTCGAACTGGGGGGCCAGTCCCTGCAGACCATCCAGATCGTCAACCGGCTCGGCGCCGAGTTCGGGGTGCAGGTCAAGGTCTCCGACGTGTTCGATCACCCGCGCCTCGATGATTTCTGCCGTTTCCTTGACGGCCTGCTTTCCGAGGACGAAGAGAGCGTGGAGATGGTGTGGTGATGGATAAGGAGCAACAAGCAATGGCCTTTGATTTCACTGGCAAGCGGGTCTGGGTGACCGGGGCCGGGCGCGGCATCGGCCGCAAGGTGGCGACGCAGTTCGTGGCGGCCGGAGCAATCGTGGTGGGGCTGGATCTGGCGTTTCCCGAAGCCGACTACCCCTATGCCACCCGGCTGCTCGATATCGGCGATTCGAAGGCGGTCAACGCCTGCTGCGCAGCGCTGCTGGCGGACGGCGGGCTCGATGTGCTGGTGAACGGGGCCGGGGTCTTGCGCCTCGGCTCCACCGAGACTCTGAGCGATGACGACTGGCACGACTGCATGACGGTCAACGCCAGCGGCGTCTTCTATCTGCTGCGGGCCCTGGTGCCCCACTTCAAGGAGCAGCGGCGCGGCGCCATCGTCACCATCGGTTCCAACGCCGCCCATGTGCCGCGCATGCAGATGGCGGCCTATTGCGCCTCCAAGGCGGCGGTCACCAGCCTGACCCAGACGGTGGGGCTGGAGCTGGCCCCCTTCGGCGTGCGCGCCAACCTGGTGTCGCCGGGCTCGACGGATACCCCCATGCTGCGCGGCATGCTGCCAAGCGAGGAGGCCATGGCCCGCACCATTGCCGGGTTGCCGGAGCAGTTCAAGCTCGGTATCCCCCTGCGCAAGGTCGCCACCCCGGCGGAGATCGCCCATACCGTCCTCTTCCTGGCCTCGGATCTGGCCAGCCACATCACGCTGCAGGATCTGGTCGTCGACGGCGGCGCCACCCTGAGTGCCTGAGGCTTGAGAAACAGATGAACAATATGATTTTGCTGTTGAAACAGCTGGAACGGCAGGGAGTGAAGCTGGCGCTGAACGACAAGGGCCAGCTTATCTCCCAGTCGAACAAGGAGGCGGTGACGCCGGCCATCGGTGCCACCATCAAGGCCCACAAGGATGAGCTGGTGCGCTGCCTGGCGGCCCGTGCCGCCTTCGAAGAACCTATCGCCGCCGAGGGCGCCCGGCAGGGGCCGCTCTCCTCGTCCCAGAGCGGGCTCTGGTTTATCGAGCAGTACGAGGAGGCCTCCCACCTCTACAACATGCCGGTCTATTTTCGCGTCAAGGGAGAGCTGGACACGGTGGCACTGGAGTTTGCCTTCGACCACCTGTTTGCCCGCCACCCCAGCATGCGTACCCGCTTCATCAAGGACGAGGCGGGCAGGGGGGCCCAGGAGATCCTGCCCCACACGCCCTTCAAGCTGCAGATAGAGGACGTGAGCACAGAGCCCGCTGCCGAGCGCGAAGCCTATGTGGCCAGGCGGGTACGCGAGGAGATCGGGCGCCCCTTCTCCCTGACCCAGGGGGAGCTCAGCCGGGTGCATCTTATTCGGCTGGGCAGCCGCGAGCACGTGCTGCTAATCACTCAGCACCACATCATCTCCGACGGCTGGTCGGTCAAGAACATGTTCGCGGATCTCAAGCGCGCCTTTCTTGCCCATCAGAACCGCGAGCCTCTGCAGGTGAGCGAGCTGCCGCTCACCTACATCGACTATGCCCGCTGGTTCAACTCGGACCGCTTTCTCGATTATCACGCCGAGTTCAAGCCGTTCTGGGTCGATCGGCTCGGTGGCAGCCCCGAGGTGCACGGTCTGCCGCTCGACAAGCCGCGCCCGGCCCATCAGGACAGCGGCGGCGAGCTGGTCTTCTCCACCATCGAGAGCGACCTGTGGGAGAGCTTCAAGCGCCTCTGTCAGCGCCACAGCACCTCCAACTTCATCGGTCTGCACGCCCTGTTTGCCCTGCTGATGGTGCGCCAGAGCGGCGAGAAGGAGGTGGTGATCGGCACCCCGCTCGCCTATCGCGAGCGCCACGAGATCGAGTCGCTGGTGGGCTTTTTCGTCAATACCCTGGTGCTGCGCACTCAACTTAGCGGCAAGCCCAGCTTTGTCGACTATCTACAGCAGTGCCGGGAGGAGGATCTGGCGGCCTTCGATCACCAGCTCTACCGTTTCGAGGCGCTGGTCGAGGCCATCGGCGCCGATCGCACTACTGCCATCAACCCCATCTTCCAGATCATGCTGGTCTATCAGGCCAAGGTGGACTTCAACGATCTCATCCCCGGCTGCCAGCTGGTGGAGGAGACTTCGCCGGTGCTGCCGGCCAAGACCGACATCTCGGTCAAGGTGACCGAGCTGATGGATTCGGTCAGAGTGGACTGGCTGTTTGCCACCGCCCTGTTCGAGCGAGAGACCATCCAGGCTTATGCCGATCGCCTGCTGCACCTGATGCGCGCCGTGGTGGCGGCCCCCGAGACCGACATCTGGCAGTTGCCGCTGGAGGAGGGCACCGACCAGGCCGCGCTGGCCGCCGAGCTTGCAGACCTGCCGCCGGATTACCCGAGCCGCGACACCCTGCTCTGTCATATCGAGCGGCGCGCTATTCAGTTGCCGGACGCGTTGGCGGTCAGCGACGGCGCGCAATCGTTGACCTATGGCGAGCTGGAGATGCGTGCCAACCGGCTGGCCCACTGGCTGCAATCCTGCGGCGTCACCCCGGGCGCCGCCATCGGCATCCAGGCCAGACGGGATGTCGCCTTCGTCATCGCCCTGCTCGCCTGCTGGAAGGCGGGGGCGGCCTATGTACCGCTGGATCCTGCCTATCCCGCCGAGCGGCTGGCCCATATCCTCACCGACGCTGACATCAGCCTGGTGCTGGGTGGCGTGCCGGACCCGCGGCTTGGCGAGGCGCTGGCGGGCACGACTGCCGAGTATCACGATCTGCACCAGCTTGCGTTGGACAAGATGCCAACCAGCACGCCCGCACTGCCTCGGGACGCCGCCATGCTGGCCCAGATCATCTACACCTCCGGCAGCACCGGCCTGCCGAAGGGGGTCATGGTGGAGCAGGGCAGCCTGGTCAACCTGATGGCGGATCACGGCGAGCGCATCGCCCTTGGGAAGGGTGGGGCCATGTTCAACTGCATGTCCCTCTCGTTTGATGCTGGCAACATGACCACCCTGCTGCCGCTCTACTGCGGCGCGGCCCTGCACTTTGGCGAGCCGGGCGAGGGGGTGATCGGTGCCGCGATCGCTCGGGGCGTCAGCCATATGATTTTGCCGACCGCCCTGCTCGCGAATCTGCCGCCACCGGCGGATCTCGGTTCCCTCAAGGCCATCGGCTTTGGTGGCGAGGCGTGCCCGAGCGCCCTGGTGGAGCGTTGGGGGGAGCGGGTGGCGCTGTTCAACATGTACGGCCCGACCGAGTGCACCGTCACCGCGCTCTGCGCGCGGCTCACCCCGGGGGCGCCCATCACAATCGGTCGACCCGTCAACCACCTGAAGGCGCTGATCCTGGACGAGGCGGGCAACCTCTGCCCGGTGGGGGTGCCCGGTGAGCTCTGCTTGGCGGGGCTGGGGCTGGCCCGCGGCTACCTCAATCTGCCAGAGCGCACCCAGGAGGCCTTTATCGAGCTGGCGCTGGCGGAACGTACCCATCGCCTCTATCGCACCGGCGATCGGGCCCTGCTGCGCCGCGATGGCAACATCCAGTATCTGGGCCGGATAGACGAGCAGATCAAGCTGCGCGGCTATCGCATCGAGCCGGGTGAGATAGAGACCCGGCTTGCCGAATTGTGTCCGACGATGCGTCAGATCAAGGTGGTGGTGCAGGAGGGGCGCCTGCTCGCTTACGCCTGTTTGCAGGCCGGGGCAAGGGAGCCCGACGGCGATGCCCTGCTGCAGCGGGCCGGCGAGTGCCTGCCCGAATACATGGTGCCGGCGCGCCTGTGCTGGCTGCCCGAGATGCCACTCACCCCCAACGGCAAGCTGGACTTGCGCCGACTGCCCGCCATCGTCTGGCAGCAGAGCAAGGGCGAGCCACAAAACGAACTGGAGCAGACCGTGCTCGCCATCTGGCAAGGGGTGCTCAAGCAGCCCCTCGGGGTGGAGGATGACTTCTTCCGGTTGGGCGGTGACTCCATCCTCAGCATCCAGCTCACCACCCGGTTGCGGGATGCGGGGCTGCACTGCAGCGTGAAAGACGTGTTCGAAGCCAAGACGGTGCGCCGCCTCTGTCGCCAGCTCGGCCAGCAGCAGGCGATCAGCCACAGGAGCGAGCAGGGCAGCCTGACCGGCGAGTTCCCGCTCCACCCCATTCAGCACTGGTTCTTCGAGCAGGGCTTTGCCAAGCCCGGTCACTGGAACCAGGGGGTGATCCTGCGCCTGCCGGCCGGGGTGGACGATGAGGACCTGCGCGGCTGGCTGTATGCCCTGTGCCAGCACCACGATGCCCTGCGCCTGGCGGTGACCCCGACCGGTCAGCGCTACCTGGCCGAACTGCCATTGCCGCCGCTGCCGACCCTGGATGCCGCCAATCTAGACGAGGCCGAACTGCAGGCCCGCCTGACCGAGCTGCAGGAAGAGCTCGACCCTGCCAGCGGCCACACCCTGGCCTGGGCCCGTCTGCGCAATCTCGTCCTTGATGGGGATCGCGAGGGCGAGACGGTGGAGGGGCTCTTCCTCGCCTTCCACCACCTGGTCATCGATGCCGTCTCCTGGCGCATCCTGGCCGAAGATCTGGCACGGGTGAGCAGGGGCGAGCCGCTGCCCGCCAAGGGCAGCAGCTATCGCCAGTGGGGTGAGGGGCTGGCGGCCTACGCCAAACGGGAAGAGGATCAGCTTGGCTTCTGGCTGGCTCAGGGGGAGGGCTGCGAGTCAGGCTTGCTCTCGGCGCAACGTGCCGCCGATGGCCGTGCCACCGCCAGCCTGCTGCAACTGAGTCAGGAGACCACGGCTCGGCTCATCGACGCCGCCAACCAGGCCTACTTTACCCGGGTGCCCGACCTGCTGCTGGCGGCCCTGACCCGTACCCTGAGCGAGCTGGGTTACGGCAATCGTCACTGCGTGATGCTGGAAGGACACGGCCGCGAGGCCATCGATGCTGAACTGGACGTGAGCCGTACTCTGGGCTGGTTCACCAGCACCTACCCGCTGGCGCTGGCGGATGCCAAGGAGTGGGATGCGCTGGTGTGCGCCACCAAGGAACAGCTGCGCGCCGTGCCGGACAAGGGCGTGGGCTTCAACGCCCTGCGGCTGCACCACCCCCGTGGCTGGGCACTGCCCGAAGCCCTGGTGGTCTTCAACTACCTGGGGGTCAGCCATCAAGGCGAGGCCGCTCAACCCTGGCAACCCCTGCCGATGGCGCCGGGGGCACCTACTTCCTCTGACAACCTGCCGCGCGAGTTGGTCAGTCTGCACGGTGGCGTGTTTGATGGCCGCCTCACTCTGCGTCAGGTGGGCGCCCTCAACCAGCAGGCGAGCGACGCCCTGATGGCGCGGCTGGCGGACAACCTGACGGCGCTGGTGGAGCACTGCTGCACGGTGAAGGCTCCGCGCCATACCCCGAGCGACTTCCCGGGGCTTGGCCTCTCCCAAGCCGCGCTCGATGGGGTGCTGAGCGAACGCGAGGTGGAGACCCTGCTGCCCATGACCTCTCTTCAGCAGAGCATGTTCCATCACAGGGCGCTGCTGCCCCGGGATCATGCCTATCACCTGCAAACCGAGATGGACTATCAGCAGCCGCTGGACGTGGCGGTCTACCGTCAGGCCTGGCAGGGGCAGATTGCCCGCTGGCCGGCCCTTCGCAGCGAACTGGTGCTGGCGGATGGGGTGGCGCTGCAGCGCATTCTCAAGCATGCCGAGTTGCCATTCCACTATGAGGACTTGTCAGAGGTGGAAAATGCAGAGGCACGGGTCCAGGCCTACCGCCAGCAGGATCTGGCCCGCCCGATCCCGCTGGAGCAGGCGCCCCTGCTGCGCCTTGCCTGTTTCAAATTGGCCCCCGATCACCACAAGGTAATCTTCAGCGCCCATCACGGCGTGCTGGATGGCTGGAGCGGCCCCGTGTTGCTGGGTTCCTTGCATCGCGCCTATCAGACGCTGATGAACGGCCTGCTGCCGCAGGGCGAGCCGGATACCGCCTGGCTCGAGTTTGGCCGCCATATCGCCAGCCAAGCCCGCAGCGCCGAGGCTTACTGGCAGGGGCGGGAGGAGCTGCTAACAAAGCCTAACGATCTCGCCTGCCTGTTCGGGGTGACGCTGGACGCTGGCGCAAGCGGGCGCCATACCCAGCAGCGACCGGCGGTGTGCGCCACGGTGCTGCCGACCGAGGTGGCGACCTTGCTCGCCCATCGTGCCCGCGACCTTGGCGTGACTGCGGGCCTCTTGGCCCAATATGCCTGGCACCGTCTGCTGGCACGCCGCTCTGGCGATGCCGTCACCCTGGTGGGCAACGTGACCCCGGGCCGGGATTACCCCATTGAGGGGATCACCGCGAGCGTCGGGCTCTACATCAACAGCCTGCCGTTGGCCCTGGCGTGGCACACCGAGCTGACCCTGGCCGAGCATATCGCCCGGTTGCAGACCGACCTGATGGCACTCAATGAGCACGGCACCCAGTCGCTGGCGGCACTGACCAAAGGACGGGCGCGCCTGTTCCAGAGTCTGTTCGTGTTCGAGAACTACCCCATGCCGGCGGCCCCTGCCGCCCCCGAACCCCACCAACTGGTGCCGCGCTTTGGCACCGTGGTGGAGAAGGTGGAGCTTCCTCTGTCGCTCGTGGTCAGCAGCCGGGGCGAGACGCTCCAGCTGCGCCTCGAGTTCGATGGCGAGCAGATCCCCGAGGCCCGGGCCGAGGCGGTGCTGGCTGACTGGCTGGCCGAGCTCGACTGGCTGGCGCAGACGGATCTGAGCCAACCGGCCAGCGTGGTGGCGGCACCGTCCCCGGCGAAGGCGCAAGTGGCCGCCACACCATCGACTGTCACACAAGTGGCTGCCCCCGGCCTGGCTCCGCCGCCGGCCGAGGCCCGCGTGCTGGTGGCCCTGTGGGAGCGCCAGTGCGGCGTGCCCGGCATCTGGCAGCAGACCCTGTGTGAACTCGGGGTGGATTCGGTGCAGCAGCTCGCCCTGCTGGCGGCCCTCAACGAGGTGTTTGGCCAGGAGCGGGCGCAGCTCACCCTGCAGACCCTCAAGGCCCATCCATCCCCCAGCCGGCTCTATCGGCACTGGCTGGTACGCCAAACGGAGGCTGCGCTATGACGGTGACCATCAAGCATAAGGCTCCGCTCGTGCAAACCCGGCCTGCCCCCCGTGAGGGGGCGGCCAATCTGGGCGCGCGGCTGGCGGCCTGTCTGGCCGCCAGCCCGCTGGCCCCCGCCATCCATATGGGCGGATCAGATGAGCAGTGGCTCAGCTACGGCGCGCTCAATGCCAGGGTCGGCGAGATTGCCGCCCGATTGCAGGGGCTGGCGGTGGGAGAGCGGGTTGGTCTCTATCTCTCCCGCGGCCCCGATCTGGTGGCCAGCCTGCTGGCCTGCCTGCGCCTCGGTCTCACCTTTGTGCCCCTTGAACCGGATTTTCCGGTGGAGCGGCTACAGGGGATCGCCCGTCAGGCGCGCCTGTCGGCGGTGATCTGCGACGGCGACAGACCGGCTCCCGCCTTCGGCTGTCCGCTGCGCACCCTGGATGGGCCGGCAGCGGCAGGGCCGGTCTCCTGGCCCCAGGTGGATGACGCCCTGGCTGCCTACATGATGTTCACCTCGGGCTCCACCGGCGAGCCCAAGGGGGTGATCATCAGCCGGCGGGCCCTGCTCTGCTTCCTCGACGGGATCCGCGAGCGGCTCGGGCTTTCACCTGGCTGCCACTGGCTCTTTATCACCACCCCGGCCTTCGACATCTCCCTGCTGGAGATGCTGGGGCCGCTCTGGGGTGGTGGCCGGCTGACGGTGGCCGGCGGTGAGCACAACAAGGATCCCCTGGGGATGCTGGCCCTGCTCGAGGCCGACTCCTCCATCAACTGGCTGCAGGCCACCCCGGCCTGCTGGCGTATGCTGCTTAAAGCGGGCTGGCAGGGGCGCAATACCCTCACCGCCCTGTGCGGTGGCGAGGCGCTGGACTCAGGGTTGGCCGAGCAGCTCTGTGCCCGCACCCGGCGGCTGTGGAACTGCTATGGGCCGACCGAGGCCACCGTCTGGTCCCTGGTGAGCGAGGTGCGCTGGCCGCCGGTTGGCGGGCAGATCACCATCAGCCACAGCCTGCCCGGCTATCGGCACTGGGTGCTGGACGAGGCGGGGCAGCCGGTGGCAGAGGGGGAGTGCGGCGAGCTCTGTATCGAGAGTCCGGCCCTGTGCGAGGGGTACTGGCGCAAGCCGGCCTTGACCAGCGCCGCCTTCCTGCGCCTTGCCACCCATCGCCTCTATCGCACCGGCGATCGGGTGCGCCTTCTTGGGGCGGACCGCTTCCTCTATCTGGGACGGCGCGACGATCAGATCAAGCTGCGCGGTTTTCGCATCGAGCTCGGCGAGGTGGAGGCGGGACTGCGCCGCCAGGCCGGGGTGCAGGAGGCGGCGGTGCGTCTGGTGGGCGAGGGGGACGAGGCCATGCTGGTGGGCTACGTGGAGGCGAAAAGCGGGGTGACCCTCAATCGCCTCGCCCTGCGCAAGGGGCTGCAGGCGACGCTGCCGCACTACATGGTGCCAGCGCGGCTCATCCTGCTGGATGCCCTGCCCAAGACCGGCAGCGGCAAGCTCGACAGAAAGGCGCTGCCATTGCCGGAGTAGACGGCCTTGCCGAGCCATGGATAAAAAGAAGCCCGCATCATGCGGGCTTCTTGTTGGCCGTCAACCGAGGGGGGATTAGTGAGCGATGGGGGCGGCATCCGGTTTGGTCAGCAGGCGCTCGACGTCGTCGATCACCTTGAGGGCCGCCTGGGGGCCGCCGGTGGAGGTCCAGAGTGACCCGTCGACGGCGCCGAAGCGCTTGCCCTTGATGGCGCCGAGCTGCTGGAAGGCCGGGGTCTGCTCGGCCTGCTTCATGGCATCCACCGCATCCCCGCTGGTGCTGAGGGTGCCGATCACCAGCCAGTCACCGTCCAGCAGGTTGAGGGATTCGAGGCTCAGGGCCGGGGAGTGGGGGCTCTTGTCGCCAATCTGGTGGGAGGGTCGGGTGAGCCCCATCTCGGTGACCACGCTGCTGGCAAAGGTGCCGCCGTGCATGTAGCTCGGCCCCTTGGGGTTCCAGCGCACTATGCTCATCTGTTCACCCTGATGCTGGGCGAGCTTGCTGCGGGCCTCTGCCAGGCGGACCTCATACCGGGTGAGGAACGCCTTGGCCTCGGCCCCCCGGTTCATCGCGTCGGCGCTGCGACCGAACACGGTTTTCCAGGGCTCGCCCCAGTTGCCGGTGACGACGGTAGGGGCGATCTCCTTGAGCAGGGCCAGGAGCTCGGGCTTGGTCTGGCCGGTGAGGATGAGGTCCGGCTCCAGATCGATGAGGGTCTCCAGATTGGGGTTGTCCAGATCCCCGACCACGGCGATCTCCTTGCCTGCCTTGTCCAGCAGATAGCGGGGCAGGGTGGACTGGCCGCGCCCATTGACGGTGCCCACCGGCTGCACCCCCAGAGTCAGGGCGCTGTCGAGATCGAGTTCGCTCAACACGACGACTCGCCGGGGCGCATCGGGGACGCTCTGGGGCTGGCCGTTGGCATCGATGACCTGGCGGCTGCCCGCCTGGGCCTGGAAGCCCGTCAGGCTGGCCAGCATGAGCAAGGTGGCCAGCGGGGAGAAGATCTTCATGGTGACATCCTTATGGGTGAAATCGGCGGCACTCTCGGCCCATGATGGGCGGGCCCTGTGGGGCGTGCCTGCCTGTCAGCCTAAAACCGGGGCCCAAATGGGCGGGGACATGCTACCACAAAGCAAGTGAGAAGCGTTGTCATTTGTATTTGTGGCATGACCTCGGCTTGCTTTGGTACCATCGCAGGCCCCTGTCAGGAGCCTTGCATGTTGCCTCGTTGTCCCTCACTCGATGGATCCTTTGTCCGTCAATCCGATGCCTTGTGCCTGCCGGGCCTGGAGACGCTGCCTCTTCATCGGGTCAGTTTTGATCCCGCCGCCTTCTCGCCGGAGTGCTTTGGGGCCCAGGGCATCATGCTGCCTGCTTCATTGCAGGGGGCTGCCCCCAAGCGCCTCGGGGAGTTTCTGGCGGGGCGTCTCGCAGCCCGTGAGGCCCTGCGTCCCTTCGGTCTTGCAGGATGCTGCGTGGCCATCGGAGCGGCCTGGGAGCCACTCTGGCCTGAAGGGGTGGAGGGGAGCATCAGCCACAGCCGGCTGGCGGGAGAGGGGGTGGCCCTGTGTGCGGTGCGCCCGGGCCAGGAGGGTATAGGGCTGGATCTGGAGGCCTGGCTCGATGGCGACCAAGGGGCGCAGCTCTGGCCCGGCATCATGGATGGGGAGGAGTGGGGACGGCTGGAGGCGGGGGTTCACGACGCCCAGCTGAGCCTGGCAGAGGGACTGACCCTGGTGTTTTCCGCCAAGGAGAGCCTCTTCAAGGGGCTCTATCCCCGGGTGGGGCGCTACTTTGACTTTCTCGATGCCCGCTGGCTCGCCATGACGGCGCAGACTCTCACCCTGGAGCTCAAATGCCCGCTGACGCCGACCCTGCCAGCCGGCTGGCGCGCCACCCTGCACTGGCAAGCCCTGCCGGGGGGCGTGCTTACCGTCTTGCTGCTGTGAGCACGATACCAGCGCCCGGATAACGCCAACGCAAAGCCCAGAGAAAGAAACCGCCATCAGGCGGTTTCTTTCTCTGGCACAGGGCCTTGCTCAGGCCGACACGTCATGGTCGGCGCGCAGGCGGGGCACTTCGTCAGCGCGTCGGCGGGGCACGATGACAGGGGCCCCGTCGCCGGGGGCGTGCAGTATGTCCACATCGGTCTGGTAGAGGCGATCGATGAGGGGCTTGGTCACCACCTCCCGGGCCGGGCCCATGTCCTGGATGGCGCCATCCCCCAGGGCAATCAGCTCGTCGCAGTAGCGGGCGGCGGTGGCGAGATCGTGGATGACGATAAGCACCGTCTTGCCCTCGGCGGCGACCCGATGGATGGCTTCCATCACCTCGGTCTGGTGGCCGATGTCCAGCGCGCTGGTGGGCTCGTCCAGCAAGATGATGTCCGCATCCTGGGCCAGCACCATGGCGAGCCACACCCGCTGGGCCTGACCGCCGGACAGCGAACTGGCGCTCTGGTGCCAGATGGCATCGAGCTGCATCCGCTCCCGGGCCCAGTCCACCATGCGGGCATCTTCCTCGCTCCACTGATTGAACCAGCCCTGATGGGGATGGCGGCCATATTGCACCAGCTGCTCCACAAGGATACCCGGGGGGACCAGGGGACGTTGGGGCAGATAGGCGAGTTCCCGAGCCAGGGCTTTGGCGCCATAGGCACCGAGTGGCTTCTCCTTGAGCAGGATCTCCCCGGACCGGGGTTGCTCCTGTCCCGCAAGGAGCTTGAGCAGCGTGGATTTGCCGCCGCCGTTGGGGCCGACGATCCCCACCAGCTTGCCCCGGGGGAGGGAGAAGGAGATCTCCTTGAAGATGGTCTTTTGCGGGTAGCCGAACTGGAGTCGGTTCACGGTGAGCGTCATCGGGCGGCCCTCGGTCTGTATTGAAAATGGATGAATGCCATGGTCAGTCGGCCTTCTGGCGATCTTTGAGCAGGATGAAGAGCAGCAGCAGGCCGCCGAGAATGCGGGTCATGATGCCGGTGGCCACCTCGTGGGGGCTGGCCAGCACCCGCACCAGGGTGTCGCTGGCGAGCAGCATCAGGGCGCCGCACAGGGCGGCAATCCAGAGCGGCACGATGCGATCCCGGCTGAGCCAGGAGGCAAGGATGGGGGCCGCCATGGCGATGAAAACCACGGGGCCGCCGATGGCGGTGCCAAGGGCTGCGACGATGATGGCCTGGGCCAGCACCCCGAGCTGCACCCGGTTCACGTTGACCCCCAGGGTGCGGGCGGTGACCGGCCCCAGGCGCAGCACGCCAAGGGAGCGGGAGAGACAGACGGTCCAGGGACAGATGAGCAGGAGCAGCAGGCTTACCGGCAGCAAGGTGCCATAGCCCTGACCGACGAAGTTGCCCATGTTCCACAGATAGAGGCTGGTGAGGTGCACCAGGGACTGGGTGGACATGACGAACTGGCCGAGGGCGTTCATCAGCTCCGAGACCCCGATGCCGATCACCACGAACAGGTAGCCCTGCTCCCCCGGCTTGTTGCACAGGGCATAGAGCACGGCGGCGGCAAACAGGGCGCCGAAGGGGGCGGCCCACCAGGGCCAGGTACCCAGGGTCAGATAGAGGGAGAAGATGATGATGGCCAGGGATGCTCCCTCGTTGACCCCGATCATGTCCGGGGTGGCGAGGCGGTTTCGCACCAGGGTCTGCACCAGGCAGCCCGAGAGTCCCATGGCGGCGCCAGCCACCAGCACCGCCAACAGGCGCGGCAGTCGGATCTTGAAGACGGTTACTTGATCGAGTCGGCTTCCCTCCCCGAGCAGGGTCTGGATCACCCCCATCATGGTGATCTTGCCGGAACCCAGGGTGAGGGCCAGCAGGGAGAGCAGGGTGAGGGCGAGCAGGAGCCCCAGGGTGATGAGCCAGGCGCGGCGGTGCAGCAACAGGGTGTGGCTGCCAAGGCGAAGGCAGAGGGTGCCGCTCGGGAGTGAGAGAGAGTTCTTCATGGGCGTGGCACCTTATTTGACGGCCAGCAGGGAGCGGAAGCCGCCGCTGCGCACCACCAGGATGAGCACGGGCGCCCCGATGAGCGCCAGAATGACGCCGTTGGGCAGCTCGTAGGGCTGGATTAGCCAGCGGGCCAGCACATCGGCTCCGAGCAGAAAGAGCACCCCGAACAGGGCGGAGAAGCGCACCTGGATGGCGAGGCGAACCGGCTCCACCAGGCGGGCGCAGTAGGCGGCGAGGAAGCCGACAAAGCCGATGGGACCGGCGATGGCGATGGCGCAGGCGGTGAAGAGCGTTGCGGCCAGGAGCACACCGATGCGCACCCGGGTGGGGCGGATACCGAGGGCCCTGGACTGGTGGTCCCCCATCTGCATCAGGGTGAGAGGGCGACAGAGCGCCAGGGTCAGCAGCAGGGCGGCCAGGGCGAAGGGGACCACGGTGAGTACCGCTTCCAGACTGGAGGCGGCAAGGGACCCTAAGTTCCAGAAGCGGAACTGCTCCAGCACCACCCGGTTGGAGAGCAACAGGAAGTTGGAAAGACCGCCGAAGGTGGCGGAGAGGGCGACTCCTACCAGGATGAGCTTGAGGGGGTTGGAGCGCCCCACCATGAGGCCGAGGCCCAGCACGATGAGGTTGCCGAGCAGGGCCCCCATGCCGGACCAGAGCAGATACCCGTAGGCGGATTCGACGCCAAACCAGGTGAGGCCGATCACCAGAGCAAAGACGGCGCCAGCATTGACCCCGAGCAGGCCGGGTTCGGCCAGAGGGTTGCGGGTGGCACTTTGTAGCATGGAGGCCGCCAGGGAGAGTGACGCCCCCACCACCAGGGCTGCCAAGGTGCGTGGCAGGCGCAGGGTATGGACTATCATGGCGAGCTTTTCATCGGCCACGAAGGCGGGATCGCCCATCAGGAAACCGGCGACCTCGCGGCCACCATAGACACCGGCCCCGGTGGCCAGTGACAGACAAATCAGCAGGAAGAGGAGCAGCACGCCGAGCCAGAACAGCCGAGCTTGGTATCTGAGCACTCAATGACTCCTTGAATTCGGGGAGGCAGAAACGCAAAAAGGGAGCCCCGCGACCGGGGCTCCCGCAGACAGGATGGATTACAGCTTGTAATCGACCCCTGCGTAGACGGTACGACCTTCCAGGATGAAGTCGGCGTCGGTCGCCACCTCGTCACGCTGGGTGTTGGTGAGGTTGGTGATGCCGAGTTTGAAGTCCAGGGCCGGCGTGACGGTCCACTTGGTGTTCACGTCCAGGGTCTGGTAGTGCTTGGAGGTGAATGCCTGGGCGTTGCGAGCCGGCACCTTGATCACCTGGCTGCCGACATACTGCCAGGCCAGGTTGGCGCTGACCACGTCGCTCGCCTTCCAGTCCAGGCCGATGTTGCCGGTGTGATCCGGGGTCTTGGCCAGATCGTCACCCGTGCTCTTGTCTTCGGAGTCCAGCAGGGTCAGGTTGCCGGTCAGCTGCACGTTGTCCAGCACGTCGAACCAGCCGGTCAGCTCCAGCCCCTTGATGCGGGCCTTCTTGACGTTGAGGTAGGTCATGACGGTCGGACGGTAGCCCGGGCCCCACTGATCGCTCTGGATCAGATCCTCGATCTCGTTGTGGAAGCCGGTCACGCCTGCGCCGAAGCGATCGGCGTTGTAGGCGGTGCCAAGCTCGTAGCTGACGGAGGTTTCCGGCTTCAGATCCGGGTTGCCTATCACCTTGCAGGCGCCGCGGCAGGCGGTGGTGGCGAACCCTTCGCTGGACTGGGCCAGGGTCGGGGCCTTGAACGCCTTGCCGGCGCCGCCCTTGATCACCCACTCGTCACTCAGGGAGTAGAGGGCGTAGGCACGGGGGCTGAACTCGTTGCCATAGGTCTCGTGGTGATCCAGACGGCCGGAGAGCGTCAGGGCCAGATCCCCAAAGCCGAACTCGTCTTGCAGGTAGAGAGCGCTCTGGCTCGCATCCACGCTGCCGTTCTGGATGCTGCGGCTGTGCTCCAGCTCGGTCTTGCGGAACTCTGCACCTGAGGTCAGCAGGTGATCCCCGAGGTAGCCGCTCAACTGGCCATCCACCGTGTTGTTGGTCTGGGTGATGTCGGCGGCGCCACCGTTGAGCTGGGAGTCATCCATCAGATCGGTCTGCTCGAAGTAGTAACGAGCGCGGCTGTCGAAGTGTTCCCAACGGCCGTTGTGGGTCAGTCCCAGGCTCAGGCGATCGAGTTTCTGCACGTTGTGGGGAGTGGCCGGTGCGGTCGGGGCACGGGGCACGTTGTTGAAGTAGCTGTCCATGTCGTTCTGGTTGTAACCCAGATCGAAGTCGATGTCCTGGTTGTCGGCCACCAGCCACTTCAGGCTGGAGAGCACGTTGACCACTTCCCGTTTCTCCAGGGCGTCGGCATCGGGGTTGTTGGACTGCTCGCTCTTCCAGCGATCCCGCTGATAGCCTTCCACCACCACGCTGCCCAGCAGCTTGTTGTCGATGAGGGCGCCGGAGACGAAGGCGCTACCCTGGTTGGCATCCCCGCCATCCCCCTTGGTGGGCATGGTGTGGGTGTAGCCGACGGCCGCTTCGGTGTTCTCCTTGGCCTGGCGCAGGATCACGTTGACCACGCCGCCGAGGGCATCGGCCCCGTACAGGGAGGAGACGGGACCGCGGATCACTTCGATGCGCTCGATGGCGGCCATGGGGATGGAGCTTAAGTCGAAGTCGTTGCCAAAGGAGCTGCCCAGGGTCTCGCGGGCGTTGACCCGCTTGCCGTTGACCAGCAGCAGGGTGTAGTCACCGCCCATGCCGCGGATCTTGATCTCGTTGCGACCCGTGGGGTTGGTGCCGATGATGTTGACACCGGGCACGTGCTTGAGGGCATCGCCGATGTTGTTGACGTTCATCTTGTCCAGATCGGCGCGGGTGACCACGGAGACGCTGGCCGGGGCAGTCAGCTCGGTGTGCTTGGTCTGGGTGGCGGTGACCACCACCGTCTCGTTGGCCTTGACGGACTCGGCCTGGGCCAGGCCCGGTACGGCCAGCAGACCAAGGGAGAGCAGAATGGGGTTCAGTTTAAAGAGGCCGTGCTGCAACTGCATTGTCAAAAACTCCATGGATATAACTGAGGTTATGGGGTCCGGATTCTTCTGATCCGGTGCTCACTGACTTCCTTGTCTGGCGGTGCCAGAGGCAGGATTATTGTTATCTCTTGTGCGCTTCAGGCCCCGGATGAGGAACCAGACACCGGCGCAGGCCACCAGGGTGCATGCAATGTTGATCCAGGCCAGGGTGGGGAAACCGTGCAGGGCGCCCCCCTCGTCGGAGACCAGATATCTGGCGGAGAACAGGCTGCCGAGGCCCGCCGCCACATTGGTGACCGAGCCCTGGAAAGACATGAAGGCGGCGCGCTGATGGGGGGCCGGAATGGCCGCCGTGACCGCGAGGGTGGTGCTGGCACGGGCGGAGCTCAGGGCCATGAAGAGGGTGAACAGCAGATAGAGAGGCAGGCCTGCCGGCAAGGCAAAGCCCACCAGGGTGATCAGGGCCAGGGCCAGGCTGGTGAGCAGGATGGCGCCCTGGGCGCGGCCCTGATCGATCCAGCCGCCGCACAGGCGCATGGTGGCCATGCTGGCAAGGCCGCCGCACAGATAGAGGCTGGCGATCTGCTCGCGCGGGAAACCCAGGTTGAACTGGAAGTAGTTGGCAAAGTGCGGAATGAGCAGGAAGTGGCCGAACATCTGCAGGCAGAGGATGAAGAGGGCTCCCTGGCAGAGCGGTGACCCCAGCAACTGGCGCATCCCCTGGCCTGCCGGGGCCCGGTTGACCGGCAGGGACGGCAGCCAGATGGCACACAGCAGGGCCAGCAGCAGGCCGCCTGCACCAAACAAGAGGAAGGGGCTCTGCCAGCCAGACCACTGGGCCAGCACGAGGGCCGCGGGCACGATCAGAATGGCGGCCAGGGAAAACGCCATACCCACGTAGGCGAGGCGGCGGCCCCGCTCGGCGGGCGGTACCAGATCCAGCACCGCCGCCATCAGGATGGCCCCCAGGGGGCCAGCCACGCAGCCGGACAGGATGAAAAGCAGCAGCAGTGTCTGGCTATCCTCGGCCAGGGCGCAAGCCATCAAGAGCAGGAAGCGCAGGACCAGCAGTACCAGCAGAGCGGGTTTGCGGTTGACCCGATCGAGCCAGGGGGCGGCCAGGAGGCCCAGCAGGGCGGCGCCCAGGGTGGCGCCGCCGCTGAAGTAACCTGTCTGCTCCGGCAGCATCCCCAGGCGGGTTACCAGTTCCGGGCCAAGGGGCATCACCATCATCATGCAGCCCATGGAGAGCATGTTGATGAGCAGCGCCAGGTGGATGGCGGCAGGGGTGGATGCGACGGATTCTGGCTTCATCAGAGGCTGACTCGAAAAAATGAGTCCGAATTGTATCCGAGGGTTTTTGTTGTGACAACAAATGATAACCATTTTTATTTGTATTGATTAGTATCTTAACGAGTCTTTATCTGGTGCCTCTGTGTGGGGATGCATACCAGGCCCGTAGCAATCGGGGCGCCATGGACCATGATGGCAGGAAGCGAGAGGGTGGCGGTGAACGCCGGGAGGAGAAGATGCGCGCAGGATCAGGGTATTGGGGGCTGGGGTGCTGCCTGTTGCTGGCATTGCCCCTGAGGGCCGAAGTGAAGGTCATACCGGTATTCGAGGCGGATGCCGCGGTGCAGACGCTCAAGGAGATCTACCCGGATCTCGGGGTGAGCGCCATGGGCAACCAGCTGGTACTGAGCGGAACCCCCGCCCAGTTGCAGGAGGCCGAGCGTACCCTGGCGCAAGTGAACCAGCCGCCCCAAAGCCTGCTCATCGAGTGGCGGGTGGATGGCGCTTCCAGCAGTCAGCAGGCCGGAGTGGGGCTGGGCCTGGATGCCAAACGGCAGTGGCTGCTGGAGGGGGATGCCCGGCACTATGAACGCAGCCAGAGTGACAACTGGCAGGTGCGTGGCCTCTCCGGGCGGCCCGTGCTGTTGCAGATGGGGTCCTATCAGCCGGTCACCTTTTACCAGTGGCAGGGGGGAAGGGTGGTGGGCATGATGCCGCTGATGAACGGTCTCTACGCCACCGCGACCCTGATAGGGGACAGGGTGCAGGTGGCCCTCAGCAGTGAACAGGCAAGAGTGGAGCGAGGCAACATACACACCGGCCAGAGTGCCACCGAGGTGAGCGGCGCCCCGGGCCAGTGGCTGACGGTGGGGGAGCTTTCCACAACCCAAGGCAGCCGGGAGGCCGCGATCGCCAATCCATCAGGCATGGGCAGGGCCAGCGGCAGCGAGCGCCAGACCCTGCAGATCCGGGTCACGCGCCAGTGAACCAGCCTGTCAGTGGGGCTGATCCAGAGCGTAATCCCGCAACTGGCGGCTTCTTAGCAGATACCAGAGCGCCCAGAGGCTGGCGATGAGCACCAGGGCGGTGGGCCAGTTGAACGACCACTGCTGCAGATTGAGGCTGTGCAGTTGCATCACCAGGCCGCTCGCGGTGGAGCAAAGCAGCAGAGCGCGGCTGTGGCGTCTGAGCCAGGCTCTGGCACTGTGGGTCTGGCGATGGGTGCCGCCGCAGGCGAGCAGCGCCAGCATGGCGGGCACGTCCGTCAGCAGGCTGACATAGAGGGTGAGCTTGTCCGGGTAGAAGAGGGTCAGGATGGCGCTGCCACTCTCCCGGGTGACCCCCGCCATCAGAAACAGCCAGACCGAGCGGGTCAGCAAGAGGGCGATGGGCCAGAACCAGAGCGGGGGGCGCAACTGGCCGTGATCGTCGTAACGGTGTTCGGGGTAGAGGGTCATGGTGGCCCGGTATCCATTCATGCAGTGCGAGTGATGAAGGGGATATGGGGCACAGGGCAGGCCATTGCAAGGCCGGCAACGGCCGGGAATTAATCGGGGGGCCATGCCCCCCAATCCGCAGTCTTTAGTTGCCGGGTTCCGGCGTCACAGCCAGCCTTTTCGCTTGAAGAAGAGACCGGTGCCCAGCGATGACATCACCATCAGCACCAGGGAGAGGGGATAGCCGTATTCCCAGGCGAGCTCCGGCATGCGGCCAAAGTTCATGCCATAGATGCTGGCGATAAGCGTCGGCGGCAGGAAGATCACCGCGGCTACCGAGAAGATCTTGATCACCTTGTTCTGCTCCAGATTGGTCACCCCCATGGAGGCCTCCAGCTGGAAGTTGATCTTGTCGAACAGGAACTGGGTATGGGGCAGCAGGGATTCCACGTCGTGCAGCATCTCGTCGATCCACTTGTTCTGCTCCCCCGTCATGCGCTGGCGCAGACTGCGTTTGAGGAAGCGCAGGGCGCGGCGGGTATCGTGCAGGGAGAGACGGATCTGGCCGTTGGCCTCTTCCTGGGCCATCAGCTCCTTGAGCATGGGGTTGATCTGGTCCGGCTCGAAGATCTGATCGGCGGTGTTCTCCAGGGTCTTGTAGCCATCCTCGATGAGATCTGAGAGGTACTCCACCTTGAGGTTTTGCACCTCCAGCAGGATGTCGAGGGCGTCTTCGACCTCCAGCCTGTCCTGGCGCATGTAGTGGCGCAGCAGACGCACCAGGCCGATGTCATCCTCGCGAATGCTGATCAACAGGTTGTTGCGCAAGGTAAAAGAGACGTGCACACCCTTGGTGTCGCGACCGATGCGCTGGGGAAACAGGGAGTGGATGTGCAGACCGTCGGTGTCCCAGTAGAATCGGGCGGATGCCTCGATGTCATCGAGCTCCTCCTTGTCCGGCACCTCCTCCAGGAACAGGCCCGTCAACCATTCTCGCTCCGCTGTGTCCGGCTTGTAGGCATCCAGCCAGACGGTGTTGTCGGGAACGATGTCATCCGGCCCGAGCGTGACTATGTCCAGCACCTTGTTGTTGAGAATGTAGGCGGTGATCATCTGTCCCCCCTTAAGAAGTCATGGGTAATCAGGGATGGTTGCACAGGTTCATGCGGCCTTAGATCGCACGGAAAGCGATCCCATGAAATAGCATAACGAGGCCGATGGACAACCTGAATGCGGCGAACTATACAGGGGCGGGACCCGCTTGTCAGGGCCTATTCATCAGGGGTTCAGCCTGTTCGCTCAAAAAAGCGGCGAGGTCGGATCAGCCGTGGCGACCCCGATGCGGGCGATCCCGGCGTCGCCTCCTTTGTTCGCCCTGGTGTGGGGGAGGGCCCGGGCTCACCGGCGGGAATGGCGGGTTGCTGGTCGCCCTGCGACAGCCCCCGGCCAAGCGCAGGAAACGGTCTCCGGGCGGTGTTCCGGGGCTGCGTCTCCTTGTTATCTGCTCTGGTTTGCGTGGGCAAGCCTGTTACAGATTGGGGTAGTTGGGGCCCGAGCCGCCCTGGGGCGGCGTCCAGACGATATTCTGGCTGGGATCCTTGATGTCGCAGGTTTTGCAGTGAATGCAGTTGGCGGCGTTGATCTGCAGCCTTGGCCGGGTATCCCCATCGAGGATCTCGAACACCCCCGCCGGGCAGTAGCGCTGGGCGGGTTCGGCCCAGGTGGGCAGGTTGACCTCGACCGGAATACGCGCGTCCTGAAGGGTCAGGTGACAGGGTTGATCCTCGTCGTGGCTGGTGCTGGCCAGATAGACGGAAGAGAGCTTGTCGAAGCTGAGCTTGCCGTCGGGTTTGGGGTAGTCGATGGGCTGGCAACGGCTGGCCAGGCGCAGCTGGCGGTAATCCGGCTCCTTGTCCAGCAGAGTAAAAGGAGGAGTCCGGGCAAAGAGTCGCTGCTCCAGCCAGTTGAAGGCGCCGCCGAGCCAGGGGCCGAAGCGGTGCAGGGCGGCCCCAACGTTGCGGGCCCTCTTCAGTTCCCGGGTCAGCCAGCTTTGCAGCAGCGCGTCCTGAAACTCGGCCAGATCCCGTCCCCCTTCATCCCCTCCTCGCAGTGCCATGGCGACCGTCGCGGCCGCCACCATGCCGGACTTCATGGCGGTGTGGATCCCCTTGATGCGGGAGAAGTCCAGGGTGCCCGCATCACAGCCGATGAGCAGGCCGCCGGGAAAGTGCATGCGCGGCAATGAGTGCCAGCCCCCCTTGGTGATGGCCCGCGCGCCGTAGCTGATGCGCTCGCCCCCCTGCAACGTTGCCGCGATGAGGGGGTGGTGCTTGAGACGCTGGAATTCGTCAAAGGGGCTGAGCCAGGGATTCTGGTAGTTGAGATCGACGATAAGGCCGACCGCCACCTGATCCTGGGCCAGATGATAGAGATAAAAGCCCCCCTGACTCTTGTTGCCCTTTCCCTCACCAAGGGGCCAGCCGCTGCCATGGAGCACCCGCCCAGGATGGGATTGTCCCGCAGGCACCTGCCACACCTCCTTGAAGCCGATGGCGTAATGCTGCGGCTGGGCGGTATTTTCCAGATGGAATCGGGCGATCAGCTGTTTGCCGAGGTGGCCGCGCGCCCCTTCGGCAAACAGGGTATAGCGGCCATACAGGGCCATGCCGGGCACGTGATCCGGCTTGGGGTTGCCCTCCTTGTCGAGGCCAAGATCGCCGGTCACCACCCCGCGCACCCGGCCCTCCTCCACGATGAGGGTGCTCGCCGCAAAGCCCGGGTAGATCTCGACACCGAGGGCCTCGGCCTGCTTGCCGAGCCAGCGGCAGAGGGTGCCGAGACTGATGATGTGGCTGCCGTCGTTGTGCATGCGGGGTGGCACCGCCCAGTGGGGCAGTTGCAGGGAGCGGCTGTCGCTTTGCAGCAGATGGACCTGATCATCCGTCACCGGCACGCCGAGGGGGGCCTCCTGCCAGCTCTCTGGCAGTAGCTCCCTGAGGGCGACGGGATCGAGCAGGGCGCCGGAGATGAGGTGGGCGCCAATCTCGGCCCCCTTCTCCAGCAGGCAGACTGATAGGGCCGGGGCCTGCTGTTTCAATGCGATGGCGGCGCTCAGGCCTGCCGGGCCGCCACCGACGATGACGACATCAAATTCCATTGCTTCGCGTTCCATCTTGCCTCTGCGCTCGACTTGGCCTAGGGTAGTGTTGGTAGTTTACGTAAACGTAAACCACTTTGTCAGCAGAAAAGTGAGTGACGACAAGGTGGACCCACACAACAGGTATGAGGGATGACCGCCATGAAGCTGCTGGTCGCAGTCAAACGGGTCGTTGATTACAACGTCAGGATCCGGGTCAAGGGGGATGGCTCCGATGTGGAGCTCGCCAATGTGAAAATGGGGATCAACCCGTTTTGTGAAATCGCGGTGGAGGAGGGGGTCAGGCTGCGGGAAGCCGGCGTGGCATCCGAGCTGGTGGTGGTGACCTTCGGCCCCGAGGCGGCGGCCGAGCAGTTGCGCCATGCCCTGGCGCTGGGGGCGGATCGGGCGCTGCACTATGTTACCGACGAGACCCTGACTCCGCTCACCGTGGCCCGGGCCCTGCAAACGGTGTGCGGGCAGGAGCAGCCCGACCTGGTGCTGCTCGGCAAACAGTCCATCGACTCTGACAACAATCAGGTAGGGCAGATGCTCGCCGCCCTCAATGACTGGCCGCTTGCCACCTTCGCCTCCGCCATCAGGCTGGTGGAGGGGGAATTGCAGGTGACCCGCGAGATAGACGGTGGCCTCGAGACCCTCGGCATGGCGCTGCCCGCCGTGGTGACCGTGGACTTGCGCCTCAACGAGCCGCGTTTCGCCTCCCTCCCCAACATCATGAAGGCCAAGCGCAAGCCGCTGGAGAGCCAGCCGTTCGCCGCCCTCGGGGTGGTGCCGGCCGGCCAGACACGGCAGCTCGGGGTGATGGCGCCGCCGGTGCGCAGCGCCGGCATCAGGGTGGGCTCGGTGGACGAGCTGCTGGACAAGCTCAAGCACGAAGCCCGGGTGCTCTGATGGGCAGGGGCATGAGAGGGATACCTCCCGCAGGCGTGAGCGCCATGCATGGGGCAACGGCCCCGGGGAGCAAGGGATCAAAGGATGACATGAAGGTGCTGCCATGAGCGTAATTGTGATTGCGGAACATCATCAGGGGCGGATCGCCGACAACCTGGCCCAGCTGGTCACGGCGGCGGGGCGCCTGGGGGGCGAGGTGCATCTCTTGCTGCTGGGGCAGGGGCTGACGGAGGCGGGGGAGCAGGCCGCCGCCCTCACGGGGGTAAACCGGGTGCTGCTGGCGGAACATCCCATGCTGGCGGAGGGGCTCAACGACGGGGTCGACAGACTGCTTGCCGAGGTGGCCAGGGACTACCAGCACTGCCTGATGGCGGCCAACAGCCAGGGTAAGGATCTGCTGCCGCGAGTAGCGGCCAGGCTCGGGGTGGAGATGATCGCCGAGGTGACCGGCATCGAGGGGCCCGACACTTTCCTGCGTCCCATCTATGCGGGCAACGCCATCGCCCGGGTGGCAAGCAGCGCCCCCGTCAAGGTGCTCACCGTGCGGCCCACCGCGTTCGCCAAGGCCGGGTCCGGGGAGGAGCGTGCCGTGATGGAATCGCTGCCGGTGGCCGAGGTGCGCTGCCGTACCCGGCTCATCGAGCGGCGTGCGGTGCGCTCCGCCAGACCCGAGCTCGGGGCGGCCCGGGTGGTGGTCTCCGGCGGGCGGGCACTCGGCTCGAAAGAGCACTTTGCCCTCATCGACGCTCTGGCGGACAAGCTGGGGGCTGCCGTCGGGGCATCGCGGGCCGCCGTGGACGCGGGTTATGTCTCCAACGACCTGCAGGTGGGGCAGACCGGCAAGGTGGTGGCCCCCGAGCTCTACATCGCGGTGGGCATCTCGGGCGCCATCCAGCATCTGGCGGGGATGAAGGAGTCCAAGGTGATCGTCGCCATCAACAAGGACGCCGAGGCCCCCATCTTCCAGGTGGCGGACTACGGTCTGGTGGGGGATCTCTTCACCCTGCTGCCGGAGCTCACCGCCAAGCTGTAAATTTGCCACAAAGGGGCGAACAAAGCCGTCCGTGCTGTCTCGCCCCCGTTTCCATGCATATTCTCTGCAAGCCCTGGCCCGTTCAGGGCTTTTGTCTGATGGGTGCCCGGTGGCGCCGGGGCAAAAGGTTGCGCTGGATCCCAAAAAGCCTTTGCCCCCACGGGGGGCTGTCGTGTAAAAACGTTCGAGTCACCGATCACACACATCCATTCACGGAAAGCGTCATGAGCAAACAGATTTACAACTTCTGCGCCGGCCCTGCCATGTTGCCGGTTGAAGTCATGGAGCGCGCCCAGCGCGAATTTTGTAATTTCCAGGGGCTGGGAGCCTCGGTCATGGAGCTTTCCCATCGCGGCAAGCCCTATATGGCGGTCGCCGAGAAGGCCGAAGCGGACCTGCGCGACCTGCTGGCGGTGCCGGACAACTACAAGGTGCTCTTCATGCACGGCGGTGGCCGCGGCCAGTTCTCCGCCGTGCCCATGAACCTGCTGGGTGGCGCCAACAAGAAGGCGGATTACCTGGTGACCGGCGTCTGGGCCCAGAGCGCCGTGGATGAAGCCCAGAAATACGGTGACATCCAGACCTTCCAGGGGGTGGCCAAGAACGAGCAGGGAGTCTCCCACCTGCTGCCGACGCCGGCGTTTCGCGCCGATGCCGCCTATGTGCACTACTGCCCGAATGAAACCATCGATGGCATCGAGATGTTCGACATCCCGGCCACCGGCGATGTGCCCCTGGTGGCGGATCTCTCCTCCACCATTCTCTCCCGTCCCCTCGACGTGAGCCGCTTCGGCATCCTCTACGCCGGTGCCCAGAAGAACATCGGCCCCTCTGGTCTGGCCATCGCCATCGTGCGCGATGACCTGCTAAATCAGGCCCGCGCCGATGTGCCGTCCATCTTCGACTACCAGCTCACCGCCAAGAATGACTCCATGTTCAACACGCCCCCCACCTACGCCTGGTACCTGGCCGGTCTGGTGTTCGAGTGGCTCAAGGAGCAGGGTGGCCTGGCGGCGATGGAAGCACGCAACAAGGAGAAGGCCGACTTCCTCTACGGCTACCTCGATCAGTCGAGCTTCTATGGCAACAAGGTGGATGTGGCCTGCCGCTCCCGCATGAACGTGCCCTTCCAGCTGAAAAACGAGGCCCTGGACAAGCTGTTCCTGGCGGAGTCGGAAGCGGCCGGTCTGCTGGCTCTCAAGGGACATCGCATCGTCGGTGGCATGCGCGCCAGCCTCTACAACGCCATGCCCCTGGAAGGGGTCAAGGCCCTAGTCAGCTTTATGGATGATTTTGCCAAACGCCACGGTTGAGGCGTGTCTCCCCATTGCCAGACGCCGGGGACTCCCCGGCGTCTGTTTTTCAGACCCATCCTGACCCAGGCTGCCGTCTCCCGCGGTCGTGCCACTGTCGAACTTGCCGCGGGGGACGCGGGCTGTTAACGTCCGGTCAGGTGATTTAATTGAGATCGAACAGGAAGTCTATGAATTCGTTGCGTTTGGAACCCATTTCTAGTGTGGCCGGGGTGGTCAATCTGCCCGGCTCCAAGAGTGTCTCTAACCGGGCCCTGCTGCTGGCGGCCCTGGCCCGGGGCACCACCCGGCTGACCAACCTGCTCGACAGCGATGACATCCGCCACATGCTGGCGGCGCTGACCCAGCTCGGCGTCAAGTACAAGCTCTCCGCCGACAAGACCGAGTGCACCGTGCACGGTCTGGGTCGCAGCTTCGCGGTCTCGGCACCGGTCAACCTGTTCCTCGGCAATGCCGGTACTGCCATGCGCCCCCTGTGCGCCGCCCTGTGCCTGGGCTCCGGCGAGTACACCCTGGGCGGCGAGCCGCGCATGGAAGAGCGCCCCATCGGCCACCTGGTGGATGCCCTGCGCGAAGCGGGTGCCCACATCCAGTACCTGAAGAAAGATGGCTATCCGCCTCTGGTGGTGGATGCCAAGGGGCTCTGGGGTGGCGATGTCCACATCGACGGCTCCGTCTCCAGCCAGTTCCTGACGGCGTTTTTGATGGCGGCCCCCATGGCGGCCGGCGACACCCGCATCCACATCAAGGGGGAGCTGGTCTCCAAGCCCTACATCGACATCACCCTGCACATCATGAAGCAGTTCGGGGTGGTCATCGAGCACGACGACTACAAGGTGTTCTACATCAAGGGCAACCAGACCTATGTCAGCCCGGGGGACTTCCTGGTGGAAGGGGATGCCTCCAGCGCCTCCTACTTCCTCGCGGCGGGCGCCATCAAGGGCAAGGTGCGGGTTACCGGCATCGGCAAGAACAGCATCCAGGGGGACATCCACTTCGCCGACGTACTGGAGAAGATGGGGGCCCGCATCACCTGGGGCGATGACTTCATCGAGGCCGAGCAGGGGCCGTTGCACGGCATCGACATGGACATGAACCACATCCCGGATGCGGCCATGACCATCGCCACCACGGCGCTGTTTGCTGAGGGCACCACCACTATCCGCAACATCTACAACTGGCGGGTGAAGGAGACCGACCGCCTGCACGCCATGGCGACCGAGCTGCGCAAGCTGGGCGTGGAAGTGGAGGAGGGGCACGACTTCATCACCGTGATCCCGCCCGCACAGCTCAAACACGCGGCCATCGACACCTACAACGATCACCGCATCGCCATGTGCTTCTCCCTGGTGGCACTCTCCGATACGCCGGTCACCATCAATGATCCGGGTTGCACCTCCAAGACCTTCCCGGACTACTTCGACAAGCTGGCCAGCGTCAGTCAGGCCTGAGCCCTTTCGGCCCGCTTCGTGCGGGCCTTTTCATCTCTGCCCCCGCTTTTTTCAGGTTCATCGCGGCTTTCCGGGGAAGGCCGCCTTGATTTTCAGAAAAAAGTATTCTGAGTCCCTAAATCCATATGCC